>VTTJ01000009.1 GCA_008364785.1 Bacillus sp. BGMRC 2118
GATATAATCATCTTCGACCTAAACTTCCGAAAATAAACATGTCTACCATTTTTAAGAACTACACTGGCACCAAGTATTTCAATCACCTCATTATTAGGACCATGATAGAAGGCGGTCTTCCACCCATTTGGCAGATGAATTGGCCCTTCGGTTGGTTGCAGCCCTTGTGCCTTGAGGTTTTTGAATGATTGTTCGAAGTTATCCACTACCCATGCGAGGTGAATAGTGCCTTCTACTGGTGTTATATCTTTTGCTTGTATTAATTCAATTTTTATTTGATCTTCGCTGTGTAAGAAGCTGATTTCCTCTTCATCTAATGTAAACCGTTTTTCTACATTGAAACCAAACAGGCTGTAGAACTTTTCCGATTGTCCCAGATTGTTTACATATATGCCGATATGGTGAGCTCTCATAATTCATGCTCCATTGTTATAATCAGGTTCATATCGCCGAATTCATGCCATAAATATTCCTTTTGAATAGCATCTTGATAGGCAGACATCAATTTTTCTTTCTCAATCAGTGTACTTAGAAGATCCAAGTGACTTGCTTCCGGCTCGTGCATTCCTGTTACTAGACCATCGACACATTTTAATGGTGTACCTTCTTTAATGTACAATGTTGTTATTCCTTCACCTGACTCGACAAAGCCCTGTTGGTCAGCAACCGTTTCAAGGGTTCGAACAACAGTTGTACCTACCGCAATGACTCTGTTTCCACTTTTCTTCGCATCATTAATGATGTTAGCTGTCTCTTCTGGGATGACATAGCTTTCAGGATGATGACTTGGCACTGGCCAGTGATCATTGCCATAGTAACTTAATCCTGCGTGCAGCTGTAGAAATACAACTGACACACCTTTTCTTCTTAATTGATGAATCAACTTCCACGTAAAGGCTCGACCCGCAGACGGCATCTCAACAGAACCCGGTACGGAAGCGTACACTGTTTGATAGGCTTCAAGCGGCCATGGCTTATCTATATACTCATATCGAATCGGTTCCCCATAACGATAGAACATTTCGTATAACTTCTGGCCAGAAGTACTAAATCTTATTTTCACAAGAGGTAATTCGCTTCCTTCACCTTCAATTCTTGCTGTTATTCCATCGGTAAACTCTATTTGGTCGTCACTTGCATATAGGCCTCCAACTATTAAAACTTCCCAACTGTCATCTGTTACTCTTCTTGATAAACGAATTTCAATATCACGTTTTCCCTGTTTTCCTTTTAAAACAGAAGGAATGGTACGACTGTTGTTAAGAACTAGAACATCCCCTGCTTTTAAAAACGATCCTAGATCATGAAACTTTTGATGAGATGTCTTGCCACTTGTGCGGTCTAGCACCATTAATTTCACATCATCACGTGATCGGCCTGATATCTCTATTGGATGGTTTGCGTTTAAGTTATCTGGTACATAGAACAAGTTTTTTGCTAGTGCCATTACTGTTCACCTCTCTCAAACTGCTGTGCTTGAAATCGTTCGCCATTGATTTCTTTTGCCTCATCAGATGCTAAATATAGAAACACATCCACTACATCCTCTGGGTTTGATAGGCCATAGTCACAGTCTGGAACTGCTATTGAATGCATCTCTGTATTCATTTCTCCGGGGTCTACCATATTCATCCGTACGTTGGTTTCTTGTAGTTCATCAGCCCAAGTTTGTGTTAACCCTTCCACGGCAAACTTCGATATACCATATACTCCCCATTCAGCAAAACCGGTTCTCCCAGTCTCTGATGTCACGTTAATGACGGATCCATTATTGCGCGTTATCATTCCTGGTAATACCCGCTTCGTTACTAAAAACGGATTCATAACATTAACTCGCAACACTTCTGCAAACTCTGTATTCGGAAAATCCAACAATAGCGTCGGACCAGGTCCAAAAATTGAGGCATTATTAATTAATACATCAATTCTTCCAAAGACACTTTCCACTACAGATACAAAACGATCAACATCTTGTTCATTTGAAGCATCTGCTGTTACGGCAATTACCTCTGTTCCCATCTTTTCTAGCTCATCCTTTACCTCAACTAATTTGTCCTCACTTCTGGCACATATAGCTAAACGATAGCCATCGCGAGCAAATGCAATGGCCAGAGCCTTTCCTAAACCTTTTGTCGCTCCCGTAATCATGACAACCTTTTTATCATTTTTCATATCCAAATCTCTCCTTCACTACCATTTGTTGCTTTTAGTATAAGAAAATAAAGAGCATTTCAAATCGGAATACAGCATGAACTTTCTTTCCTTTCATAGACTGATAGTGTCTACATCTTAAGTCTTAGTTGAAAACAAAAGAAAAATCGACAAAATTCGGGTGGTGCCTGGCACCAATTCGTTATTTATTGGATAATATAGGATAATAAAGGTTAATAAAAAAAGTATTTACCCCGTATCTTTTTGGTGTTGTTAATCGTTTAGAGGGTAGAGACGTGCTGAAGGAGTGAGAATTGTGCTGAGTAATGCGGAGTCAACGGAGAGTAATGAGCAGAAATCACAGCATTTGGATGAGCGAATGACGGAATTGTATCCGAAGCTGCAAAAGTATTGCCAATTTCTAACCCAGAGTAAGTGGGATGGAGAGGATTTGGTGCAGGAGTCCTTATTAAAAGCTTGGGTTCATTATCGTAATGCCCCTGAGGTGAGTCATTCTTTAGTTAATAAGATGGCGTATAACCATTGGATTGACACTGTAAGGAAACGTCAAAAGGAAACGCTGTTGTCTGATATCAATTCTGAACTGACTACAGATGACTCCGATCAGGCAGAGATGCGTCTTGATCTTCTTTCAACACTTTTAACAGAATTAACACCGAAACAGACTGTTGTTTTAACTTTGAAGGAGGCATTTCTCTTTCAGAACCATGAGATAGCTGAGATTCTGGACTCTACGGAGACTTCTGTTAAAAGTATCTTGCATCGAGCAAAGCAACGATTAAAAAATGAAAAGACTGTCCATCTACTTCCTATATGGGACGAAGAGGAACAAGTGCAACTGAGAAATATCCTAAATCAGTCGTTGCTCACTCAAGATCCAACTATTCTCATTCAAGCAATTCCATTATTGCGCTCATTACAGTCTGAAACAAAGACACCGACCTGCATTTTACAAAAATCACGACGATCTCAGTCTCCTTCAAGCACTGTCTACATGGCGGCGTAAGCCAAGGAGGTACTAATAAATGAATACCATTCCATATGTAATTGAACAATCCAGTCGTGGTGAACGATCTTATGATATTTACTCTAGACTTCTGAAGGATCGTATCATCATGATTAGTGATGAAATTAATGATGCTGTCGCGAACAGTGTTGTTGCCCAATTATTATTTTTAGCAGCAGATGATCCTGATAAAGACATCTCTCTCTATATTAACTCACCAGGTGGTTCAACGACTGCAGGCTTTGCCATTTTTGATACCATGCAGTACATTAAACCAGATGTCAGAACGATTTGCACAGGAATGGCTGCCTCATTTGGGGCAATGCTTCTTCTTGCTGGAACAAAAGGTAAGCGACTTGCCCTTCCTAATAGTGAAATTATGATTCATCAGCCATTAGGAGGTGCACGTGGGCAAGCAACAGAGATTGAAATTTCCGCCAGACGTATTTTGAAACTCCGTGAGCATATTAATGAAATCATCGCAGACCGTACAGGTCAACCCGTTGATAAAGTAGCAGCCGATACGGACCGTGATTATTTTATGAGTGCCATGGAGGCTAAAGAATATGGAATTATTGATGAAGTGATTAAGCCGAATAAATAACAATGATAATTAGTCGTCCAGCTATAGCAAGTAATTAATTAAAACAGCTCAGAGATGAAGATATGCTCCCCTAAGACAGGTTGAAAATATAAACCTTTACACTTCAAGGGTAGCATATCGCCTATTCTCTGAGCTTTTCTTTCGTATTACTTGTTTCTATCTGAAGATCCGTTTAATCATTCTAATTTGACCTCTGTGATTTATTTCGTCTTCAAATACATGGAACCAAAGGTAATAATTGTTATAGGGAACACCATTCAACCATTTTCTCTCCTCAAATAACCACTCATCTTTTTTCCCTTTAAGTTGTGTTAGAGTCTTCTCTCTGACTTTCGATAATTCATTAATATAATACTGTACACTCTTCTTGTCTATTGTTTTTCTGGCATCTTCACCAAGTTCTAGTGCTGATTTCCATTGTTTTAGCTCCAACTCATTAATATCACGGTTTTCAAACGATATAATCTGATGGACAAATTCTATGGAAGCAATATGAAGCAAAAGAGCACCAATTGAATTAGAACCTGAATCTACTAAATAATCCAATTCTCCTTCCGTTAAATCCTTTACATCTTCTAATGTAACGGCTCTCGTATGTTGTATCATCGAGACAAGCTCACCTATCTTCGGTGAGTAGTCCCCATTGTTATGAATCCGATAGTCTATCATTTCATTCCCTCCCATCAGCGCTACCTTAAGGTTATCAGTTGATGGAAATAATGAAAGACTGATATTTTCAAATGTTACAATAAAAGTAGATACAATAAAGGCAGCCCTCATGTTTGGCTGCCTTATCCTTCACTGTCTTTATAATTGAAAATTGTCTTTAACCAGTTGTGCTACTTCTTTAGCACTCAAACTTGTGTTGTTGATTTTCATATAGTTTTCTCTCTTGATCTCACCTTCTAAGGAGTTCAGGCGGTATTTATCCATTGATTTAAGTAAATCTTGTTCCGACCAATCAAGATTACGTTTTGTTGGTTTATGCTCTAATCGATGAGGTGTTTTATTTCTTTCTAGTCTCTCATCCACATCTGCCTCTAACTCAACAAAATAGACAGTTGCTCCGTTTTCTTCAAAGAGATTACACACCTTCTCCACATAGTCCCAATCCCCTTGGTGATTAAACGCCCAAACAAATGTAAAGATCATGCCGTACATTTCACTCTTTGCAGCAGCTTCAAATATCTCTTGTCGAAATAAATTCACAAGACGTTTTCCCTCTTTTGTTCCATAATCAAAAAATGGTGTAACTAGATCAATTGTCATATGGTTATGAAACAGCTTCAAATCTGTCATTCTCTCTAACTCATGACCAACTGTCATTTTCCCCACAGCCTGTGGACCAAATAGTAGTACAAATTTCATTGCAATATCCTCCGTGTTTCTATATCTTTTCCTGATAAATCTTTAATTGTAACGGTTTGTATTTCATAGTGGTTGTAAATTCTTCGAGTCCTTCAATATAAGTAAAATAATCCTCAATGCCCTCTTCTGTTTCAAAATACCATTCTGTTGCTTGTAAGTTTTGGAGTTCCTCGGATGGTTCGAATGTAAATTCACAATGCAATTGCTCCATATGCGAGAACTCTTCTCCTTCATAAACTGTAAATTGTCTTACAAACTCAAGATAGTAAAGCGTATCTTCCTGCAATCCACACTGAAAAAGCACCTCAACATCATCTTCATCTTCAATTGGCATTAGAGCAAATTTCTTAAACTCGTCCCATACATGTTTCACATCGTTTGTATTTTTCACATGCTGTTTCAAGTAATTATTTGCTGTATCTACTGTTAGCAATCGTTCTCTTCCCTTCCATAATTTATGTATTCTTTTATATTGGCTGTTTTCGCAAGAGATAGTTGCTTTCTCGTAAAAATCCGAAAAGCTGGATTTTTACCTTAGTATCTAATTATTACTATACATAAAGAGAGTTGCTCTTTTCAAAATCAACTCAATTTGCCTCTAAAAATGGTTGTACACCCAAAATAATTGTAGAAATAGCAACAAAGTTTCAGAAAAGAGCCTTTATATTCTAAAATTAGATAAATACCTTAAAAACTCCTGCTGGTTTGTATGCTCATACTTCATAATCGCGTATGAATTGGCATCCGGCAATGTTAAGTGGTGACAAGGGACTTCTACTATTCTTCCTTCTAACAATTCTCTACGTACCGTTGAACTCGGTAAAAAGGAAACACCTAGTCCTTCTGCAATAAATCGCTTCGTAATATGAGTTTGTGACACTTTCATCATTTTTACACCCGGATACTTCGTCTTAATTACACGACTAAGTGAATCCCAATAGGCAGGATGGTTATGCGTAAAGATATATGAAGAAGTCAAGATTTCCTCCTCATCATATGGAGGCGCCGTTTCTTCATCTCTCCCATCATGTGGTGCTACAAAAATGACACGGTCTTGATACAGCAGCTCGGAGATGAGCTGTTCATGATTACTTGGCAAGCACGATAGCCCAATATCAACTTCCTCGTTCAGTACCGCTGACTCAATATCTACTGACTCAATAATTTTTAATGAGAGTTCCACCTCAGGATGCTGATTTTTATAAGTTTTTAAGATGTATGGCAAAATCGTGTCTGCAATAAGTGGTGAAATAGCAATTGAAAATTTAGTAGAGTAGCCTTGTGTGTAAGCATTTAATTCTTCTAATCCTTGTTCATAGGCGTTTATTACCCGCTTAGCATGAATCAGAAACTTTCTTCCTTCTTCGGTTAATTTTATTCTCTTCCCTTCCCTTAGAAAAAGGTCAACTCCCAGCTCTTTTTCCAACAATTTAATATGAACAGTTACAGACGGCTGTGATATATACAAAGCTTCCGCTGTTTTACGAAAATTCCCTACTTCAGCAGCTGTAATAAAGGTTGTTAACCAATTAAATTCCATATTCTCACCCTAATTAATTTTATTAATTGGTTTATTTAAAATAATTTAATTTTATTAATTATAATTATTGTATATGATAATGACAAATAGTGGAAGGGGAGAAGAGTATGTTACAACCTGGATTAAAAGGAGTCATTGCAACCGAAACATTGATTAGTCACATAGACGGAGAAAAAGGACGGTTGATTTACCGTGGCTATGATGTAAATGAACTAACTGAGCACTACTCATTTGAAGAGGTCGCTTACTTATTATGGTATGAGAGATTTCCTTCAGATACTGAATTAACTGCTTTTAAAGAAGAATTAAAGAAGCACCGCAATATATCACAATATGTAAAAAAAATCATCGACTGTCTGCCAGATGATATGGATATGATGAGTGTACTACGAACGGTTATTTCATCTGTTGGCACGGCCACCTACGATTGGAAGCCTACTATCACACAATCTATTAAACTCACTGCTATGATTCCGACGATTATTGCCTATAGAAAACATTCGGTTCACCAAACGGAATTTATTGAACCCAGTCTAAAGTTAGGTCATGTTGAAAATTATTTATTTATGTTAAATGGCAGCCTGCCTACCAGTGCTCAAATAAATGCCCTATCAACATATATGATTCTTACGATGGAACACGGCATGAATGCTTCAACCTTTTCAGCAAGAGTAACAGCATCTACAGAATCAGATATCATTTCTGCCATTACCTCTGCAATTGGAACGATGAAAGGGCCTCTACATGGTGGTGCACCTTCTGAGGTTATTCAGTTTTTAGATGAGATATCCTGTATATCAAATGCCGAAAAGGTGATCAGGCAAAAACTGACGAACCGAGAGAAATTAATGGGCTTTGGACATCGGGTATATAGAACTCATGATCCTCGTGCCGTCTCACTAAAGAATACCCTCCTTAAGCAAGTAGGTGAAGATGAATGGCTTGACTTGGCTCTACATGTAGAAACAACAGCTATAGCGTTGTTAGAAGAGTTTAAACCGGGCCGCTCCCTCTACACAAACGTTGAATTTTATGCAGCTGCCATTATGAAGGCAATTAATATGGAGGCTTCACTATTCACTCCAACCTTCACAGCCAGCAGAATCATTGGCTGGACAGCACATGTACTGGAGCAAGCCCAAAACAATACGATATTCAGACCCCAATCTAAATATATTGGAAAAATAAATGAAGAGATAACAAACTAATTTAGGAAAAGAGAAGTTACGATACTGTCGTTTTAGATTTTAGAAGTGCAAGGATCTAGTCCCCCAGATTGATTGAAAACGTTCACTTTCGAGGCAAGAAACTTTGTAAGGAGTGAAGTTACCATAGACGGAAATGGTACATGAGCAAGGTGAGTAACAAAGAAATCCGGTATTTGCTGGCAGTCCTAAGAGACAGTTACACTACTGTCTCTTTTATGATGCAGACCATTTCAATCCGATCACCCCGATTATAATGAAAACTATACTTGCAATCTTAATGAAAGATACTTGTTCTTGAAATAAAAAGATGCCAATGATAAATACTAATAACGTTCCTAATCCTGACCAAATACCATAGGCTACGCTCAAATCAATGGTTTTGACTGCAATGGCAAATAGCGCAAAGCATCCTCCATAAAAAACAAATAACAATACACTGGGAACCGGATTTGTTAATCCATTAGATAACTTCATAGAAATTGTTCCTGCTACTTCAAGCACTATTGTGAAGGCCAAAATTAACCATGCCATTCTTTTATCTCCTTCCCTTTTTGGAAATACTAGTTGTCATTACATTATTAAAGGATGTCATAACATGATTTCAACCAGGTTTTCACTTATTTATGTAACCCTTTCTATCATGACATTTCTCTTTTTGTCCATGCAATATAATTCTTCGCTGTTTTGCATGATAGATCACAAAGTTGCTTTGTTTATTTCCACCATCTTTTCGAAGGATATGCAATCCTTGTTTATCTTCATAACAGACATAGGATCTTATAAAGTTACATTTCCACTCTTAGTTATTGTAACAGTAGGATTGTTACTGTCTCGAAAATTTCTATTCACGTTTCTCTTTATCTTTAATTTTTATAGTGTCCGTTTGTTAAACAACTTCCTAAAGGAATTCTTTCACCGGGAAAGGCCGCCTATCGCAGATCGCCTTGTAGAAGCACATAACTATAGTTTTCCTAGTGGTCACTCTATGAATTCTATCGCAATTTATGGACTACTGTGTTGGCTTGTCTTACATTTTCCTCTTTTCAGGCATACCTTACCACGAATGTTAGTGATAATTGGCACTTCTTTATTAGTATTACTTATCGGAGTAAGCCGTATTTATTTAAAGGTGCATTTTGCAACTGATGTATTTGCTGGATTTTTAGCTGGAAGTGCTTGGTTTCTACTACTTACCCTTCTTTATCACTCATACCAAAAATATAGGCAACACAGCCGGGAATAGTGATACTACTATTCCTCTTTTTTCGACTTTTTTCATCAGAGTATGTAGAAAAACGTAAAATCAATCATACTTTATGACTATATCCTTCTCTCTATCCGCTATGGTTTACTCTAGTAAGGGAGTTCTACAATAATCTATTATTTTATACAGTATTTTACATCAACATGATATAATGAGATAAAGTCTCAAGCACCTTTAGACAACAACCCTAATGATGTATTAGGTTGAGAGGGGCCATTTGATGTCAGGCGATAACCTTATAAACCTTCCCATGAACGGAAGTGTTAACCTACCACTATATGAAACAGATCATTTCAATAAACTTGAATTTAGTGAGATTATTTCACTCATTGAAAAAATCTATGAAAATGACTTTCCGAAACAAAAGTCTATGATAATAGAATGTATTACAAATTCTACCTCTCACTATACAAAGAGAATGGGTATGGAATATTATATCAACCAAGGTGAAGCAGAACTGCTAGAAGCATTAATACAGTCTGAGAAGCAATCATCCGACCCGTTAAATTGTGAGTGGGCCAATACATACGAAATTTTGTTAAAGAAAAATAAAGGACTTTTACACGGAGATCGATTAAACGAAACTGTTCTCTCTATGAGAAGTTCATCTAAAGAAATGCATTTACTACTATGTATTTTACATATGTTCGGTGTTTACCAGGCAGGGCAATATGAATCTTTTTTTAAAGTAAGTCAGGCCATATTACCTGAAGTACAACAAATTGAGGAAACCTTTATCCGGAACTCCTACGAATTACATTTACTAGAACTCTATTGTTTTAGTCATTTATTAATGAATCAAGTGGAAGCCTGCCGCGATAAAGCAATTCTTATGCTAGAGAAGGCAAAACCTAACCGTCATCCAATATCAACTCTTAATGCCTATCACAATTTAGCGTACACTTATACGTTCGAATCGTTTGAATTAGCCATGCATTACCTAGACCAAGGACTAGGTCTAGCGTCATTACTACCAGAGGCTAAAGCAACTAATAAAGTAAGAGAACTCAATAAGACAAAGGACTTTTTGAGAAGTTTATGGAAAAGGGATTTAGAATTGACGCCTGAAGATAGGATTGAAAGGGCACATCGTTACATTGTACGGGGTGAAAAAGAAAAAGGACTACGTATATTGGATGAGGTGAAGATTAAGCAAGGCAATAATTTAACTGGTTTTCAATGGTATTACTATGCACTTGGTACTGGTAAAGAGGAACACTTTCTTCGTGCAAAGCAACTATTCACAGCAAAAAAGGACAAGTTTTTTATAAAAGTCCTTGATTCAACCATTTAACCTGTTCACAATCATACATTCACTACCTAACACACATACTATAGGAGGATTTACATGAAAAAATTTCTAATTAGTATGACAACAGCATGCCTCTTATTCAGTTTTGGGGATGTAACAGAGTTACATGCCCCAGGTGAACCAATTGGAATTAGTATCAATGACGATGAACATGTAGTGGACAATGTCAGTAAAGAAAAGATAAAAAAGCCTAAAAATGGCGAACCGAGATTAGATCCAGGAGATCCAACTGGTTCATGAAGATAGCAAAACGACAGCACCTTTTATGCTGTCGTTTTCATTTTTACTCGCACTTTTGAATTCCTATTATTACGGATACACTATTTATAGGTTTAGAAAAGGAGTAAAATCATGATTATCATCCTTGTATTCATCTTTGCAGTTATAAGTGCAACATCTATCCTTTATATGAGCTTCCGTAATGGTATTACCCCTACTCCCACCTCACCAAAGGTAGTGAAGGAGCTTCTGTTACATTTACCTGTGCAAAGCCCAAAGGCAATTGCCGAATTAGGAGCAGGTTTTGGGACTCTTGCTTTTTCAGTAGCAAAGAAATATCCGTATACTCCCGTCATCGCCTATGAGAACTCACTTTTCCCATGGCTCTATATGAAGCTTAGGCTTTATTTGTTTCCTATAGGTAACGTGAAAGTTATGTACAAAGATTTCTTTCAAGAGGATTTATCTAAATTTGATTGTATTATTTGTTATTTACACCGGGAAAGTATGATTAAACTGCAGCAAAAGTTCTCTGATGAATTAACCAAAGGTACTTCTATTTATACACATACCTTTTCCATTCCAAATTGGACTGAAAAGGAAACATGGCAAGCTTCTGATTTATATCGGGCAACCATCTTCCATTATGTAAAAGAATGAGTGGATACATTATCTATACATAATCCATGTGCCAATATCTACAAATCCTAAGCGTTTATATATACTTCCTGCTTCTGGATTATCATAAAACAAGCATAATTCTTTTCCTTCTTCTATTACCTCACGGAATAATACTTCCATTACATGACTGGCGAGTCCTTTCCGACGATATTCCTTTCGTGTACAAACACCTACTATCATCGCTGCCTTTAAGTACTCTGCTGTTGTTGAAGCACAGGCAGTGATGATTCCATTCTCTTCTGTATAATATGTTCTTCCAGTCTTTGATTGGATAGATTGTATGAGTATTTCTCTTGCAGAAGGTAGTACATTAAATTCTGCGATTGATGACCGTATATCAATAATTCGATCAACATCTTCTATGTTCGCTTTTTTAACCAGTACCTTATCAGTAGGGGTTCCTAAATATTCTGTCGTTTTGCACTCCGCAAAATATGTAATCTTTTTTTCCCTTAAGTTCAGCAAAATTCTCTCTTCAAATGCCTGTACGATTTCTTCCTTCCCCGAAAGCATTACCTGCTCTTCACGATTATGATCTTTAATAATATTGATAAATCCATCTACATCGAAATCCCCGCTTGCATACGGTATCCACGATTGATGAAAGCGGAGTAATACTGCTTTCAGTTGACTGTTCTCGTCAAATTCTCCCCACAACTCCTGGAAGTCTGTGTTGTATCCAAATGCTTCAATATCACCAAGAATGAAGAGATTCATAGAAGATTCTTCTGATAAATAAGACCATAGTTTTTCATGGTCTCTTTCTGTTAGTTTACGTATCATAGTACTCCCCCCTTTACCTTTTCCATATCTTACTAAATAGGGGCAGGAAGAACAATGTTTATTTTATAGGAAGTTACCCATAGTACGTTAAAATTAATGAACTAAGTAATCCGAGAGCAGAAAGAAAACCTACAATAGGTCCCCCTTCTTCAAATGCCTCTGGCAGCATCGTTGATGAAACCATCGCAATAATACCCCCTGCTGCAAATGCTCCAATTGATGTAATTAACCATTGTGAAGAAATATCGATTAACACATAACCTAAGAAGCTACTCAACGAGGATAAAATCAAGACAACTAACCACAAGAACAGAATTCGTTTACTTGAATAACCATCCTTTTTCATTCCAATTGAGCTAGATAATCCTTCTGGGAAGTTACTTATGAAAATAGCAATGACGATTAACCAGCTAACCGATTGATTCTCTAACAAACTAACTCCAATAATGACCGACTCAGGTATTGCATCAATAATTGTTCCAATAAAAATGGCCAATCCCGAATGACCTGCGGGACTCGTCTTTGAACGTTTTCGCTCATGACCTCCCTTTCTCATAATCAAAAACTCAGCAATAATAAAAATTGTCGCTCCTAATAAAAAGCCAATTGAGGGATACAAAATCCCACCTTCTTTTACGGCATCTGTTAGCAGTTCAAATGTTGCTGCTCCTACTAACACCCCAGTACCAAAAGCCATCACAAATGCTGAAACTTTATTAGACACAAATCTATATATACCAAGAATAGCACCAATAAATAGAGAAGAGCCTGCTATTCCTCCCCATAACGCAGCTTGTAGCATATTTTATCTCCTAGCTTTTTTCCTTTAGTATTGCCACAGTTCACTTTTTTAATGGCTCTTTTCTAAAACTTTGTTGCTTTTAATATCATTATTCTGGGTGTACAACCAATTTTAGAAACAAATTAAGGTTGATTTAGGAAAAGAGCAACTCTCTTTATGTACTTAGTTAAAAATTCGACTTTGGGACAACAATCAATACGAAAACAGCCTTTTTAATTAATGTTTTTTCATGAGAATTGTTGCGAATGATTGAATCAAGTCACCTTCCAATATCAATCCAGTGAAGGATATATGAAACATTCACTCGGAACCTAAATAAGAAGTGTTTCTCGACATTGCAGAGGGGCGAAAGCCTTCATTTAATTTGTGTTTTTTCACACTAGAAAAAAACAGCCCATCTAACGGACTGTTTTTACCTTACCCTCTATACCACTCTATTGATGACTCTGTAAACTCATGTTCATAGCCAATTTTCTCATATAGTTGTTTTGCCATTTCACTTGATTGTAGCGTTGCAACTTTATATCCTTCTTCTAGAGCGTGCTGATGAACGACCTCTAAAAGTTGGGATGCGTAGCCTTTCCCCCTAGCACTTTCCACCGTGGCTACCCAGTAGATTCCTACTACACCATGAGCAAAGAGTGCCGTAATTGCAGCTACAGGTACATCGTTTTCATAGCCAACATAATGATGAAATAAGTGCATTGCTGCAAGATTTGCTTCTGTAAATGACTTCTCATATGCTTGAATTTGAAATGTAGTACAAACAACCTGTACCCAATCTTGAAGATCATCTTCTCCCACTTTCTTTATAACAAATTCTTTTGACGGTTTATACTCGACTTGTTTTCTATTTTCTAATTCGAGTGACATTCCGTACAAATTATCCGCATGAACAAATCCGTTTAGCAATAAGTTCTCTTTTAAATCCGAAGGCTGGGATTGGTCGTTAACTAAGCAGCATAGTGCTCCGATTTTCCCGTCTAACTTCCTTTTTACATGTTCAATTGTTTCTAATACGATTTTCGAATTCTCTGCTTTAAAATTTTGCATCAGAACATTTTGGAAGCTTGAAAAAACCCATTGTACCCCATTTTCTTCTATTAATAAATCCATCTTTGGATCACGTAAACTGTTGATGTATAAAATCCGATTGGAAATATTGGATTGAATTACTTGTTGAATATCTTTTTTATCTCTAATAATTGTCATGGTATCCTCCTTAAGTATCCTATCTATTCAGCTATAATCATCCACACTGTAATCACCGCCTTTTTTCATCATTAAGATTAATTGATTATTTTGAAAAACCATAGAGTATCTATTTTCATTATGATTCATCCTCTTGCAGGATATCGCTTAGTTAGTAAATTTCTTAATTGATTTTCAAAACTGCTACTCTTGAATTCACTTATACCACATCTGTGCAAAAAAGGAAATTACTAGAATACTTGATTACTATTTTACGTTTCCTCTTGCATCAATCTTCCATTCTTCGAGAATTACATTGTGCTGATGAACAATATAATAATCAAATGTGTTAACTACCGCACAGGCATGGTTTGGAATTATTCTCACTTTATCATTTAGTTTTAGAGGAGAATCTCCAATGAATGGAACAATTCCATGTTCTTCAGACAATCTCTCAATCTTAAGAAAAGGGTATCCTTCGATATGTCCAAAGCCATTTACGGTTTCATTCCCATGTGCTCCTTTATCCAGGCAAAGTGTTTTACTTCCTGTATCCAATACAATCCGTTCAGGGTACACACCGACCACTGAGGCAAGAACAGATAAAGCACAGGTATCTATCGTAGTAACGCCTAAGCCAACTTGAATCATATCAAAAAACACAGCATTTCCTGGTCTGACTTCTGTGATTCCCTTTACCTTCCCTGCATGCTTATACGTTGGTGTGGATCCTACACTACGAACAGGAATCTGTATACCATTTTGTTCACACAGTGCAGCACTTTCACTAACAGCTAGTCCCTCGTACTGTCCGATTCTCTCAATTTCTTTCACTGAAGTTGCCGCGTAAGAATGCCCTGCGTGTGTAAAAATGCCTCCTAGTTTTAAATTAGGTGCTAATAGAATATGTCTCGCTAGACTCAAAGCTTCCATACCTGGTTCAACTCCACACCGGTTCAACCCAGTGTTTACTTTAATCCAAACTTCAAGTATATATCCTGTATGTTCCAATTCTTTTTGGAGAAAGTGAATTTGTTGCATTTGGTCAATGGCAATTTTAAGCTGAATTCCTTTAATCAGAAGGCTAATTATCCGTCTTATTTTAATGGTGCTGGAGATTGGATAAGCAATTAATATGTCATGTATACCAGCTTGAGCCATTACTTCCGCTTCCCCAATTTTAGCTGTTGTGATTCCAACTGCACCTGATGCTAATTGTAGTTTGGCGATGTTTATACTTTTATGTGTCTTAATATGAGGTCTCACATTTAGACCTTGTTCATTTGTAAAGGTAAAGACTTCTTCAAGATTGCGCTTCATCTTATAAAAATCTAGTAACAAGGCTGGAGTATCCAAACTTTGAATAGTCTTCATTATTCACCTCTTTTTTCGTTAAAAAAAATGGCAAATCAATGATTTGCCATTCCTTTTATAAGTGATTAAACATCTAATGTCTTATCGTTTTTAGATGCTGGAGTATCTGGGACATACTTATATTCATCAACCCAGTAATCAGCATTCTTTATCCCTAATTTCACAGGATCAAACACCGGATCAAGTCCTTGCTTTTTCTGTGATTCATAATCTTTAAGTACTTTCAAGGCAGGTTTCGCCAGGATTAATATGGCAATCATGTTCAGCCAAACCATTAATCCTAAACCGACATCACCTAGTGCCCATGCAAGTGCTGCTTCGTTTGTTGCACCATAATAAGTTGCACCTAGAAGGACTATTTTTAAGATGAGCACCGGTATTTTACTATTTTTCCCTCTCGTTAAGTAAGCGATATTCGTTTCAGCCATGTAGTAGTAGGCCATAATGGTTGTAAAAGCGAAGAAGAATAACGCAATTGCCACAAAGCCTGGTCCAAAGCCTGGTAACGCTGTATCAACTGCAGCCTGTGTAAATGCCGGTCCTTCAGTCACACCTGGAAGCCCTTCTTTTAGCATTGTATCATTTGGACCGTATGTGTTATACATACCTGTAAATAAAATCATAAACGCAGTTGCTGAACACACTAATAATGTATCAATGTATACGGATGCCGCCTGAACTAACCCTTGCTTTGCAGGATGAGATACTTCAGCTGCAGCTGCAGCGTGTGGCCCTGTACCTTGACCAGCTTCATTAGAATAAATTCCACGCTTAACTCCCCAAGCAATTGCCATACCTACAATTCCACCGAAAGCAGAATCTAGAGCAAAGGCACTTTTGAAGATTAGAGCAAACACTTCCGGAAGTTCACCGATATTAATGAATACAATGTATAAAGCAACTAACATATAACCAATCGCCATAAACGGTACCACATATGAAGCAACTCGTGAAATACGCTTTACTCCACCGAAAATAATTGCAGCAAGGATTGCAATTAGGATAATTGCCACAAGGTTATCATTCGTTCCAAATGCCTCGCCCATTGCAACAGTAATGGAGTTTGACTGAATACCAGGCATTAGTAACGCCATTGCCAATAATGCTGAGATTGCAAAAACAATACCGTACCATTTCCAACCAATCCCTTTTTCAATGTAATAGGCTGGTCCCCCACGATATTCTCCATCTTGTTTTGTTTTATAAACTTGTGCCAGTGTAGATTCAATAAATGCACTGGATGCACCAATAAAAGCAATTGCCCACATCCAAAATACTGCACCAGGTCCCCCCATTGCAATGGCAGTAGCTGTACCTGCGATATTACCTGTACCTACACGCCCTGAAAGCGCTAACGATAATGCTTGGAATGAAGATACCCCAGCATCTGAGCTCTTACCTTTAAACATTAAACTAAACATATCCTTAATGTGTCTTACCTGTAAAAACTTTGTTAAAACAGAAAATAAAAGTCCGACTGCTAAACAACCATAAATCATGACCGGGCTCCATAGTATTCCTACGAGCCAATTAATTGCATCTGTCATAAGTACCCCTCCTCATTATCTGAATCTTATGTATCTTACAAAAATTATATGTCATTTACGTCCTACACCACAAGGTAAAATTTCACAGTTTGTTCACAATTATTCGACAAGTGCCAGTCACTTCCCGAATTTTGTCGAATTATACACCGAAACCTTCGTTCTAATTTCTACGTATATAATGAGATACTAAAAGGTAAAGAGGTGCTGTTATGTCATTGTTTAATAGGATTATTTCGAGTGTTGGGATTGGTTCGGCAAAGGTGGACACAAAGGTAAGACAAAACTATGTAACGCAGGGAGAAGTTCTTGAAGGTGTTGTACAGTTTACTGGAGGTGCGTCTGATCAAGAGATTGAACAGATCAAATTACATTTAATGACACTTTACGGACATGAAGGAAGTGACCGCCTAACGTCAGCAGTGGTTTATTCACATAAAGTGAACGATCCCTTTATGATCAGAAAAGGAGAGAGTATCCAAATACCCTTTTCATTTACTATACCCCTTGATACCCCTATTACAATGAGGGATCCGGAAACCGGAAAAAACATCCCTCCTGTTTGGATTGAAACAGATGTAGATGTTAAAAATGCAGTGGATTTAAAGGATAGAGATTATATTTCGATTGATCCTACAGAGGTTCATGAAAACATTCTAGATGCCATTAAAATCATCGGATTTAAATTTAGACAAATGGAAAATCAAAAAGTTCCATTCGGGATTAACATACAACGACCGTACATTCAGCAATTTGAGTTCACCCCTTCATTTGGCAAGTATTTAAACAAACTTGATGAACTGGAAGTGTATATTGTACAAGATAAAATAGAAACGACAATTCATTTTGAAGTAGATAAAAAAACAAAGGGCGCATTTTCAGCGATTGTTGAGAAATTAAATTTAGATGAACACCGGGGCAGTGTAGCATTTAAAAATGAAGAGATAGTCAACAATCGTTCGGTGATAAGTGATGCTTTCGAGCGTATTATTGAAAGTGTATTATAGAAGCTGTCTTTGATTTATAAGGGAATTCAAGGCTTCGTCAAAAAGAAAGAATACTTCATTCTGTATTAAACAATTTTTTAGGTAACGTTAGATATTTATTAACAATAAGATTATAAAAGAGCCATTATAATATAAAAAGCTTGGGCATCAGCCCAAGCTTTTTCTACATCGCATCATCTTCCAAATGACTATGATACAACTCATAATAAAATCCTTTTTGTTTTAACAGTTCGGCATGTGAACCACTTTCAATAATTTGGCCATCTTTCAGAACAAGAATTAAATCCGCATTTTGAATGGTATTAAGACGATGTGCAATCACAAAACTCGTTCTTCCTTCCATTAAACGTCCGAGAGCTTCTTGTATCTTCATTTCAGTAATTGTATCAATACTGCTCGTTGCTTCGTCTAAGACAAGTATCGAAGGATTCGCCAGGATTGCTCTTGCGATGGATAAAAGCTGCCTTTGCCCTTGACTAATTCCACTGCCATCCTGACGTAATAGCATTTGATATTCATCCGGAAGCTTTTTAATAAACGAGTGTGCATTTGCTAATTTCGCTGCCTCTATTACTTCCTCATCTGTTGCATCGAGTCTTCCATAGCGTATGTTTTCCATAATTGTCCCTTCAAATAAGAAGGAATCCTGCAACACAAAGCCCATGAAATTGCGTAAACTCTCCCGCTTGATCGCAGAAATTTCATGCCCATCTATTATAATGCTGCCTGAGTTAATTTCATAAAATCGTGATAATAGATTGATAACTGTGGTTTTTCCTGCTCCTGTGGGACCAACTAATGCTACAGTTTGCCCCGGGTTTACATGGAATGTTAAATCTTTAACAGTATCTCCACCTTTTTCATAAGAAAAGGATGCATTTTTAAATTCTACTTCACCCTTCACGTCATGTAAGACAATTGCCTCTTTCTCGTCACTTTCTTCTTCTTGCTCATCTATAATTTCAAACACACGTTCAGCTCCAGCAACTGCAGATAACAGCATATTAAATTGGTTGGCTAATTCATTGACAGGTCTCGTAAATTGTCTTGAATACTCTGCGAAAATGACAATCTCCCCAATGGAAATCCAGCCTTTTAAAGCAAATATTCCTCCGACTCCTGCAATGATGGCAAAGCTCAAGTTATTCAACATATTCATCAGTTTTGGAATAAATCCAGTAATCGTTTGAGCCCAAAAAGCAGATGCCTTTAATTTTTCACTTTTCTCCATGAATTCTTCTATTACTTTATCCTCTTGAGAAAAAGCTTTTATGATTCTTTGACCTGAGATGGATTCTTCAATATAACCGTTGAGATTACCCAGGTTCTTTTGTGTTTCCTTAAATAGCAAGCTCGTTCTGCTCGTAATCCATCGTAATCCCAAGAACATCGCAGGAATAATGAGCATTGTAATGAATGTCAGCAGAGGGCTGATCCACAGCATAACTGTCACAGTACCTATTAAGGTTAATACACTGGAAAAAATCTGAATGACTGAGCTATTTAACGTAGCACTGACATTTTCGATATCATTTGTGACACGGCTCATCAGCTCTCCATGTTGTCTTTTATCAAAAAAGGGAATTGGAAGCATATGTAGATGCCTAAATAATTGATTTCTCATTTTTCTAACTGTATTTTGAGCTATTCCGATCATCCAGATTGCTTGTAGCCACATCGAAATTGAATAAAAAATATAGATTCCAACTAACCCTGCAATCATCGTTAGTAGACCTTCGGCTTTTCGTTCAACAATATACTCGTCAATGACAACTCCTATTAAATATGGTCCTAATAACCCTAACGCAGAGCTTATTATTACCATTACTAACACTAAAGACAGTAGAAACTTTTTCTCCGATAAATACTTCCATAAACGATGAATCGTTCCCCAGAAGTTTTTCGCTTTTGGTTTCTTTTTCCTAGGAGTCCCCTGCTCCTCAGTCGGTTGTAATTTCAGTTTTTTATAGCGAAAAGGTTTAGTCAGCTGCTCGAACATGGTGGACTCCCTCCTCTCGGGCCTGTGATTGATAAATCTTCCTATATAATTCACTACTCTCTAGCAATTGTTGATGATTACCTTGTGCCAATACCTTACCTTCATCTAGCAATATAATCTTATCTGCCTCAACTGCCGTACTCACTTTTTGGGTAATAATTAATGTTGTGCATGTATAACCTTTCATTGCTTTTAACAGTTTTGCTTCAGTCTTTAAGTCTAAAGCACTTGTACTATCATCCAATAACAATATTTTAGGCTTTCGGATTAGTGCTCTTGCAATTGAAATACGCTGCTTTTGTCCTCCAGATAAATTGACACCCTTTTGACCTAGTAATGTATCATATCCATTCGGTAGCTTTTCAATTGTTTCATGAATTTGCGCATCCTTTGCTGCATCCATTACTTCCTCCAAGGAAGCATTGTCTTTCCCCCATGAGATGTTGTCTCGTATAGATCCGGTAAAGAGCATAGACTCTTGAGGAACATACCCTATTTGCTTACGAATGTTTTCCATTTTCATGGTAGTGACGTCATTATTATCAAGAAAAACCTTTCCCTTCGATACATCATAGAGTCTTGGTATCAATTGGAATAATGACGTTTTTCCTGATCCTGTAGCCCCTAGTATCGCAACCGTTTCACCTGGTTCTACGACAAATGATACATCATGAAGTACGACATCTGAAGTTCCCGGATATTGAAAGGATACATGCTCAAATGCAATTTTACCTTCCTGTACTGTTTCTTCTTTTGAAATTGTTTGTGATGCATCTGTAACTGATATATCCGTTTCTAGCACTTCCGCTATACGTCCTGCAGATGCTCTTGCTCTTGAAAATGCCATGACAATCCATGAAAAGATAGATAAAGCTGACGTAATTCTCATTCCGTAATGAACGATCGCCACAACGTCTCCGACCTTAACTCCACCATTATTAATTTCAAAATTCCCAAACCAAAGGATAGCAATAATACTAACATTCATTAATAACAATAAAATCGGCATAGACGTTTCCATTAACCGTAGTGCTGAAACTGTCTTTTCCATTAATTTTTCGTTCGCAGTTGAAAACCTATTAATTTCATGATTTCTTCTCATAAAGGCACGAATCAACCTCATACCTGTTAAGTTTTCACGCATTACATTATTGACTGCATCTAATCGTTCTTGGACAGAGTGGAAAAGCCCCCACCCTTTATTCATCACCCATAAGAGGAAAAAGAAAAGGACTGGGACTGTTACTAACAACAATAAAGCAAGCTTTACATTTACAATGAGAGCCATTATAACTCCACCAATAATTAACAGTGGTGCTCGCAGCATAATTCTCAGTGCCATAAATACGGTGTTTTGTATTTGTGTTACATCATTTGTTAAACGTGTAATTAATGATGATGTAGGAAATTTAGTAAAGTTTGCAAATGAAAATGCCTGGATTTTTTCAAATAAACCTTTTCTTATGTCATAGCCATAGCTTTGACTGACATGTGAGGCATAAAAGGAGTTTGTAATACCTGCAATAAATGCTAGCAGTGACATTCCAACCATAATTAATCCCCAGTGTAGAACAACTGAGAAATCACCTTTTAGGATCCCATCATCAATGATTTTCGCCATTAGAAGCGGATGAATCAGTTCCACCACCAACTCCGTTAACATAAATAGAAGTGCAATCACTACCGGTATTCGGTATGGT
This sequence comes from Bacillus sp. BGMRC 2118, assembly GCA_008364785.1. Lineage (GTDB taxonomy): Bacteria > Bacillota > Bacilli > Bacillales > SA4 > Bacillus_BS. Next base: position 21,775 of record VTTJ01000009.1, read on the forward strand.
TTTAAAAATGATAAAGCTTTAATCATATGTAAGCCCCCAAACATCTGTCACTCTAGTGAAAAAACCTTAGTAAACCTAATATCTCGAATTATATCTATTTTATTATGATACCTCTTTTTCATGAATAGATAAATAATATTATCCTTCAAATTCAACAAAAGAACCCAAGCATCATGCTTGGGTCCACTTGAAATCATACTATTTTTTCTTGCCTTCATTTGTACTATAGTAGAACTTTGCAGTAATTGATCCATCTGCATTTTCCACAATATCTGTTACATGAATTCCCGAATCTGCTGGAGTTGAGCCATTGCCCTTCCAGAAGTAGTAAGAACCTGTATGAACATTACCTGAGTTTGGAGTCAGCTTATCACCTGTCTTGAAGAAGTCGCCCGCATCCCCACGGTTTATGTTCTTTTCAAGATCATAGTTTCCATCAGCCTGAAGAACAGATAGACCGTAGTGAGTAACAACTGTTCCATCACTAGCTGTTGCTGATTGGTTGAATTGGAAACGCTTGTTCATCCAGTTTTCAACATTGTTCGGACGTAATCCAGCTGATTGATATAACTCGATGATATCTTCATCAACATGCCATGCTACTAAGCCATGAGAGTCTTCACCTTGACGAGCAAGACCTTGGTTGAAACCTGATTGTTGAACGTTTTCGAATAAGAAGTACTCAGTACCGTTAGAACCTGGTACTTCCATTTTTACGATACCGTCTTCACCTGTAGCTTTGTCTGCTGAAGGTATTGTAATGGTTTTTACTCCATCAGTTGGCTTAACTTCTTTCGGAGTTACCCATCCTAAGAAGATCTTAGAAAATGGATCAAAGTGAGTTGGAGAGTTCCCTGAGTATGCTGCAGCATTTGGATAACGCATCCAAGATCCACCAGCCATCATTGAATAGTTTCCTACACCTTCCGAAGAATAAACAGTGTCATAGAAATCTGGTAAACCAAGAGCATGACCAAATTCATGAGCATATACCCCAGTTTGTGCCGGATAAGGACCTTCTTTTAGCTCTTCCTTGTATGTGCCAGTTGCATTATCAAACCCTGCAACGTTTCCGCCGATTCCCGGTTGGATGTTGTAGTTATTTACAACCACTCCATCATACGTCATTTCTTCAGCAATCGTTCTATCAATCCACGCTGATTGACTAATGCCTTCATATTGTGGTGCTGTCTTACCAGTTTCATAGTATTTCCCATAATAAAGAGCACTTAATAGACTCCACTTATGAGACCACCATTGTCCTGGGTCTCTACTAAATTCTGCACCAGTTCCTTCATGCACAACGAAAATGTTTGGTACTTCACCATTCTCAGCATACTTTGAGAAATCTACTTGATCATCTGCAGCTTTTAATAGATCACGAATAAACTCACCAGTATGTGCATCACCGTTTACGTTACCGTTAACATATGTGCCATTTTCAGCATACTTACCTTCTTGATCTAGGTAGTAAGATGCTCCATGAGGAAGCTCTACCCATGCAAATTCAGTATTTTCATTTCTAACTAGATTCGTTTTGCCATAACTAGATTCTTTATAAGCATTTTGCATTGTTCTATTTTTCGGTACATCTGGACCATCGTACTGTTTAAACTGTTCCAGTTCATACGGATTGTATTCTGTACCGAAGATTAAGTCCTCATAGTATTTTGCTGGAACTTGGCCAGTCATATCTCCTACCGGCTCATCTCCATCTTTGTACTTTGCTAGTAGTACAAGTACCGGAATATCACCTGTTGCCTCTCTGTACGCTACATGGCTATCCCCAGGTGCTTGGAACTTAGATCCTTGACCTGCAATTTTCTCTGCAGGATCTACTTTTGATAGATCAATTCCCAAGTCTTTAGCCTTTTGTGCAAGCTCAGGTGATGCACCCACGTAGTGAGCGAGTTCCAAGCCGTATGTACCTTTTGCCTTTACTTCTTCTGTTCCTCCACTACTCATAGCACCACCAGCTACTAAACTACCAGCCAATGCTAGAGACAACGCCGATTTCGATAATACTTTTAGCACAATAAAACCTCCTAATAGAATCAGTATATAGTGCTATTAAAATGTATCAGAATATTCGTTATTATTAAATATCTCTAAATACCTAGTAATTTCAATATAATTTATACGTCTTTTATTATTTCGACATTCGAACTATATCTATTTTCCTATTAACTATCAATCATCTATTAATTGTTAAATATACCCTTGACTATTTTCCTCAAATGTCTCTAGTTTACTATTAGGAAAATACCATCTTTTCTCCTATAAAAAAAGAACACCGAAGTGTCCTTTTTCTACGAAATTGCTTTTTGTTCTGTTATAGATTTCCTCTTACCTTCTACCAGTGTGAAGACAATAACAAAAATTAAAAATAAACTAGAGATTCTAAATAAAAGTCCAAGCTCTACATAGATGGCTAAAAAGCCAAATATAAATCCACTTAACCCAATACCTAAATCAATGGCCGAGTAGAACATACCATTGGCAACTCCGCGTCTGTTTGGAGCTGTTTTAGAGAGAGTCCATGATTGCAGTGTTGGAAGTAATGATCCAAAGCCGATACCAAATAACATTCCAGCAATAATGATATATACATTGGATGTGGCAAATGATAACACCCACATACCAATAAATGTTACTGTTGTACAAAACAGTACAAGAGCCTTTGGACCTCTTTCATCAAACCATTTTCCTGCTATCGGTCTTGAGACAGAAGCCATAATGGCATTGAATAAATAGAATAGGAAGATTTGATTAATTCCACGTTCTTCACCAAAAATGACAATAAATGTGGCAATAGCTCCGTATCCAAAGGTTGCAATGATTGTGATAAAAGCAGGGTACCAGCTTGTTTTTTCAATAAGTGATCCTAGATAGGAAAACTTAATGTCTTCCTTCTTTGTCTTGATTACATCAGCAGGTGTCATGTACTTCACGATTGAAAGCAAAATGACTGAAATGAATCCTAGCGTTCCGGATATATAAATTAAGTTTGTAAATGATGTAACTTGATATAAATAGATGCCTAGACTTGGCGCAATAATCATCCCAAGTGTTACGGAAAGGCCGAAATATCCCATCCCTTCCCCAAGTCTTGAATTTGGCACAACATCCACTGCTGCTGTACCATTTACGGTTGTTGACCAGCCCCAGGCTAAGCCATGCAAAAACCTGAATAGCAAAAATATTACAATCACAGTTGAAAGAGCATACGTCATTGTAATCCCAAGTAAGGCAAGAGCTCCTATTAATACAAGGGGCTTTCTCGTCTTATATTCGAGCATGTAGCCAATAAATGGTCTGCTCAATACAGCTCCTATCGAGAATAATGACGTTACCAGTCCTATTTCAATTCCTGAAGCTCCAATTGATTTTATATATGGTGGTAAGGTCGGGATTAACATTTGGAAAGACATAAATGTAAACAAATTCCCAAGCATAAGCATGATAAAAGATTTTGTCCATAGAGGATCTTTCTTACGATTTTCCAACATTCTGCCCCCTAAAACTCATAAAAAACTTGGCAAACACCAAGTTTTTATGCTCATTTTTACTATCCTATATTTATTTCGTCTATCTAAATATTATCACAATTTTCCCTTTTCCTGTTATGCATTAGAAGAAAATTTGTATTTTCTGTGAAAAAGGTTTGACAAATTTGTGAACAGACATAGAATAATAAGTAAGGAGATGAGGGAAATGAACGAAAAGCAATTAAAAACTTTTTCATTTGGCAGAAAAATGACGAGTTTAGGATTGTTTGTTGGTTTACTTGTATTTTTAGCCAGTTTCTTTGTAAACGGTATGAGCCAGGATTATGTTTTCTCCATTGGATTGAGCATTATGATGGCTTCAATGATGCTATTTGGATTCGGATTATTCTTTATGCTCATGCAAGGTGTCAGTGATTCCAGAGTCAAAAACTGAACCAATTGTACTTATATACAAAAAAAGGTGAGACCAATCGGTCTCACCTTTTCTATTTAATGCATATGGTTTCCAAAGCCCATTACCCAAATCGTACCGACAACAATAACAATGGCACAGAATACTCCATACACAAGATTAATAATTTGTGTCTTCTTATCTTCCCCTTCACTCACATGCATGAACATGAATAGTTGAAGTCCAGCCTGAATGATGGCAAGTGATCCGATAATCCACATCGTAATCGTTGCAGAAAGATTCATCTTTATCACAACCGCAGCGGCAACAAAGGTTAGTACGAGCGAGAGAATGAATCCAAAAACATGACTGATTGGGAATCCTTTTTCATGCTTTTCCATTTACATCACCAACCCTTTTAAATACACGAATGTGTAAATGAAAATCCAAACTACATCTAAGAAGTGCCAATATAGTCCGATAATAAACGTTTTGCGCGCTGTAACTGGTGTTAATCCTCTTCTTAGTAACTGAATAATAATCATTGTCGCCCAGCCGATACCGAGTGTAACGTGAAGTCCGTGCGTTCCTAGAAGAGTAAAGAAACTAGATAAGAACGCACTTGTTTGCATCGTTGCTCCTTCATGGACATAGTGAATGAATTCATTAATCTCCATATATAGGAACCCGGCTCCGAGTAACAGTGTTAAAATCAACCACGTAACTAATCCTTTTACATTGTTACGGCGCATCTCATAAATCGCTATTCCACATGTAAAACTACTTACTAATAAAAGAAGCGTCTGAATCATAACTCCATCAAACATAATGATATCCTGCAGGCTAGGACCACCTGCTGTACGGCTACTTAGAACAGCATATACACCAAAGAGAGTGGCGAATAAAACAATTTCAGCACCAAGGAAAATCCAGAATCCAAGGATATTCATACGACTTTGTTCTGACTGATATTCTAAAGGTAATGACGTATTTAAATTAGCTGCCAATTTTATTCACCTCTCCATCTTTATTTCTCCATGCACGTTCTGTTTTCACAATGTCTTTCACTTTCACATGGTAGCCATCATTGTAATCAAATGATCTAACTATTAACGCTGCTACTATTCCAGGAGCCGCAATTGCAGCAAGTAAGTGCCATTCAAATACTAAGAAGAAACCAGCTACTCCAAACAGGATTGCAAATATAAATGGTAAGCCTGAATTGCTAGGCATATGAATTTCTTCTAATTCACTTTCTTTTATTAGTAATCCTTCGTTATTCTTTTTCATGTGCCAGAATGCATCCACAGATTTCACTTCTGGAAGTTTGGCAAAGTTATAAAACTGAACTGGTGAAGCAGTTGCCCATTCTAATGTTCTTGCATCCCATGGATCTCCAGGAATGTCTCGTTTTGCGTGACGTACACTCCAGTAAATGTTGTAGCAGAATACAGCAAATCCTGCTGCTAAAATAACGGATCCTAATGCTGAGACTAAGAACAAGTTAGAGAATCCTGATTCAACAGAAAACGTATATGCACGTCTAACTGCTCCTTTTAATCCTAAGAAGAACATCGGCATAAATGTCACGTTAAATCCGATAACAAATAACCAGAAATGCCATTTTCCTAGACGTTCGTTCAACATATGACCGAACATCTTTGGCCACCAGTAGTATAATCCAGCAAATACAGCGAATACGACACCTGGAATCAGTACATAGTGGAAGTGAGCAACTAAGAATAACGTATTATGGTATTGATAGTCTGCAGCTCCCATTGCCAGCATAACACCTGTTACCCCTCCGATGACAAAATTCGGAACGAATGCCAGTGCCCACAGCATTGCTGTTGTAAATTTAATACGACCTTTTCGCATTGTAAACAGCCAGTTAAACATCTTCACACCAGTCGGAACAGCAATGGCCATTGTTGTGATGGAGAAGAACGAGTTAACACCAGCTCCAGCGCCCATTGTATAGAAATGGTGCACCCATACAATCATACTTAAAATTGCTATACCTACAATGGCATACACCATTGATTTGTAACCATATAGAGATTTTCTAGAGAACGTTGCAAACACTTCAGAGAATATACCGAATGCTGGTAATGCCACGATATACACTTCAGGGTGTCCCCATAACCAGAATAAGTTTGCCCACAGCATATCCATTCCGCCACCTGAAAGTGTGAAGAAATGAGTTCCGTATAAACGGTCTAATGTCATAAGAGCAAGTGCTACAGTGAAAATAGGGAATGCAGCTACGATGATCGCTGATGTTACTAGTGACGTCCAAGTGAACATTGGCATCTTCATTAATGTCATGCCCTTTGTTCTCATTTTAAGGATTGTCACAATAAAGTTAATACCTGTCATTAACGTACCAATACCTGCTATTTGCAAAGCAACCGCATAATAGTTATTCCCGATACCCGGACTAAATTCTTTACCTGCAAGTGGGAAATAAGATGTCCAACCAGCATCAGGTGAACCACCAATTACAAAGGAAATGTTAAATAACATCGCTCCACTGAAGAACAGCCAGAAGCTTAATGCATTCAACCAAGGGAATGCCACATCACGTGCACCAATTTGTAGTGGAATAACCACGTTCATTAAACCAATTAAGAACGGCATTGCCATAAACAAGATCATAATAACACCGTGAGTCGTGAACACTTCGTTGTAATGCTGGGCATCTAAAAGTTCCATACCTGGTCTGGACGTTTGTGCTTTCATAAGCAATCCGTCTATTCCACCACGGAAAAACATTAATACAGCAGAAATGATATACATGATCCCGATTCTTTTATGATCGACCGTTGTAATCCATTCAGACCAAAGCCATTTCCACTTCTTCAAGTAAGTGATACCACCGACAATTCCAAGCATCGTTACTAAAATCGCAATCTGAGAACCTAGTATTAACGGGTCACCAGTTATAAAAAACTCACTCCACTTAATGTCCACTATGGTCACCTCCATGATCCTCTACATGCTCATCTTCTTTTTTCTTATCTTCTTTATCTTCATTTACTTCTTTATCTTTTTCATCATTTTTATAATTATCTTCTTCTTCAAATGTCTTCCCTTGATATCCGTGATAACGATACAGTTCTGGGTTTGTATACGTCTTGGAATCCATATCTGCATGGTCTACCCAAGCTAAGTGAGTATTCGAGAACGTTAGTCTGCCAAGATGTGTTGGTTTGAGAAGCTCTTCATATTCATCCTCTGTCAACTTTGGAGCCGTTTTTTGTACCTCCTTTACCCACTTATCAAAATCTTCTTGTGTTTGAGAAAGCACTTCAAACTCCATATCTGCATAGCCTCGACCATTAAAGTTCGTATTTCTTCCAAGATAAGATCCTGGGTTATCAGCAACTAAATACATTTGTGTTTCCATTTTTCCCATCGTGTACTTTTGACCACCTAGAGCAGGAATCCACATTGATTGCATTGTACTTGCTGATGTTAACTTAAATTTCACAGGAGTATCCTCTGGAATATTCATATAGTTTACGGTTTCAATGCCGTACTCTGGATAACTAAAAATCCACTTCCAGTCAGCACTCGTTACATGAATCACAATTTCCTCTTTATCCTCATACCCTTTAGGTACCTCTTCCAAATCATACAAAGTTGTAACCGTTGGAATGGTTAGGGCAATAACAATTAGAATAGGAATGGCCGTCCAAATTACCTCTAACAATGTACTACCATGTTCTTCTGGTGGCTCGTAGTCCATGTTTTCGGGTTTTTCACGATATTTCCATACAATATAAATAAATAGACCGAATACAACTACGACAACTAGCAGCATCCAAATAAGCGACCAGTTAATCAGTTCCATAATACTTCTGGCGACTGGTCCTTGCGGTTCAAAAACCACCATATTGGTTTCGCAGCCAGCTAAGAGAAACGTAGTGAATAAAGCAAGTAGTCCAATTTTATGTTTCATCATCTCATCTCCTTATAGATGAAAAAATAGTGTAAGTAGTTCGTAAAGTTTGTGTAATATTTCACAATATCAAAAACGAAGAATTGTTCAACCCTTCACAAACTTACCAAAAAGATAAAAGGTGCTTTTCTCAAAACACACTTAATCTAATTTGTAAATAAATCTTATCACACACACATCCAATTTACTGTGACAGAAATAAGAAAAGAGTGTGTCTAAAATATGAAGGAATAATTTAGACTAGCACACTCTGAAAATGTCTATTCAGCAGCTATTTCCATCCTTTATTGTGAATGGAAAATGTTATATAAAATGTATGTGTTTCTCATCTAAAATGTGTATTTTAATGTGCCATTAGTGCGTTAATTAATATAGATACGTATTTGTGGCGTTTTCGAAGTTGTAGGAATTATTAAGGATCTGAAGGGATTTTTCATATAGTTGAAGGGATTCTCACAATTCTGAAAGGAAAATTTATAAAGTTGTAGGAATCCTTCAGAATGTGAAGGGATATTTGCTCTTCGAACAAAAATTGGCTAACTCTCATATAGAAAGTTAGCCATTTGCTACCTAAATTAATGTGAAGGCTATTTCATAAAGAATATGGCAAGTCAAATTTAATAACTATCTACCTCTTCTGCCTTATTATTCTTCTTTCTGAATATGAATCGGACAATCCTTAACACGATAAACAAAAAGAAAATGACGGCAACAAAGGAACCGATAGAAAATAGCACTTCACTTAACCGATAAATATCCATACTGCTTGGAACAATAAAAAAGAAAGAAAGAATCCCCATAGCTTTTATAGGCTTCAAGCCAAGCTCTGTAAATTTCGTTTCGTAAAAGCTAAAGAGCTTATAGTCCACCTCTGTTGTCCTATATTCAATCACATCTTCATCTATCCAGCTCACTAACTTATCAGGGAAGGTTCCTTTTTTATTTTCCTGTAATTCTTCACTTTGCCACTTTGTATAGTCCGTTTCACTAGGATTCGTAAAATACAATAAAACACTTACTAATAGAATAAAAAACATCAGTTTCTTCATTAATTACTCCTTCTACCTATCTACATGTCAGCTACTAAAGGATGATATCTGTATTTGTCTAAGTCAATTCTTCCACTTTCCGTAAATTCTATGCCTTCTCTTTCTAGCAAAAGCTTCTGAGTATACACACCTTCTTCATCTTGCAATGCGATTTCGCCTTTTGCATTAACGACTCTATGCCACGGCAATTGATAGTTTTTACTCATTGAATGAAGAATTCGTACAACTTGCCTGGCACCTCTTGGACTACCGGCAAGTGCAGCAATTTGACCATACGTCATTACTTTTCCAGTAGGAATATGTCGAATGATCTTTATTGTTTTCTTCGTGAAGTCCTTCAAGATAACACCCTCTATTTATTCAACTTACGAATGAGTTTCATGTTTTGTTCAAATACCTTTGCGCCTGACCACGCCTTATATCTATCGGGAATATCATTATCGTTGCTATTCTTTATATCATAAAAGTAATGAAGCAAGGATTGAATATCTTGTTTTGATCCAATTGGTCCGTGTCCTGGTATGAATATTTTAATTTCAAAACAATCTACCTTAGTTAATATTTCAATCCATTTTTCTACACTTGAATCTCCTTCGAAAAGTGTAGGATGTGTTTCAACAAATAACAAATCCCCCATAAATGCAACTTTTTCTTCCGGAATATAGAGAAACGAATCACATATTGAGTGACCACCGCCTAAGGTAATAAGTTTTGCTGTTCTCTTTTCCCCGTAAAAAGTAAACTCATCATTATATGTATAGTTGGGAAGTGTAACTTCTAAAGTTGGAAGTGACAACGCAATTTCTTTGAGAAATAAGATTTGCTTATGCAGGCTTTCGTTTTCATTGTTTTCATTCTTATATTGCTTTTCTAAAGATTGAATATACTTATGAAGATTAGCAATGTCATCCTTTTGCTTTTGTATCCTTGAAGGATGTATTTCTCTCATTTTGTCATATGTTTTTTCTGATGAAATGATAGAGCAATCCTTAAAGATTTGATTTCCTCTAATATGATCTCCGTGCCAATGGCTATTTACAACCCAAGATACTTTCTTCCCTGTTGTTTGTTCTGCTATCTCTTTTAACTCCTTTGCTGCTTGCTGGGTATTAAACGTATCGAATACTAGTGTTTTATCCCCCAAGTCTACAAATCCTGCATTAGCGACTGCTCCAGTTCCTTCTTTAGCTAGGGCTGCGTACACTCCCTCACCTATTTGTTCTATCCTAAAATGCTTACAGTTTACTAGATTCTTCACGAAATCAATCCTCCAAGCTTTTTCTGAACGATCCATCTATCAATTTCGTATATTACCGTTTTCGGTCGATCCCATTGAAGCATATGCCCGGTATCTTCCAATTTCATCACTGTAACATCCTGCACTTTATCACGCAGTTCTGCTATTCCCTTTTTCCTTGCAGTATCCAACTCACGAGGATTTGTTGCATGAAGCAATAATAAAGGTACTTGAATATATGAATAGGTGTCCTTGAACGGCTCTTGGAAAAATGACTTAATAATTGATAAAACCGTACTCTTTGAAGCAATTAATTCATACGCTTCATCTCGCCTAATAATGATTGATTCCACCATACTTTCCAACTCTTCAATTCCTCTAGTTGAGTAGGTCTTATATTCTTCTTTTATACTTTCTATAGTAGGATGAGTCGAGTTTTCCATATATTCTTCCCAACCACTGTATGCTTTCTCAAATGTCATATCATCTTGAAACGCTGGAAAAGTAAATCCACCGTCCAACAAAATAACACCTTTAACGTTGGAAGGAAAATGCTTTGTAAAATGAAGTGCAACATCTGCCCCCCATGAGTGACCAATCATGATAAAGGGTTCATCTAGTATGTTTTCTAACACGGCATTTAACCAGATGGCTATCTCTGAAAATAGATATTGTCGTTCTTCTTGAAAAGGTGAAGTTTCCCCGTGACCTGGTAAATCAATCGCAACTACATGGAATTTTTCAGCTAATAGTGGAGCTACTTCAGCATAACTATAGATGGCACTTCCAGCTAATCCATGTAATAAAACGAGAGCAGTATTACCCGGTTTTCCGTATTCATAGTAGGTAATGTGTTTTTCATCTATTTTTAAAAAATGCTTTCTCATAAAAGAAATCCCCCTATTAATCTTCATCCTTTACATCAATATCTTCAGGAATTGGCTCATTGAGCACATCTTCTACTAACTTCTTGTATTTCTCCATTTGCTGGAGGTGTGTATGAAATTGATCTTTATATAGTAAATACTGCTCTCCATCAAATACTGCTCTAACTTTTTTCTCTTTTATTAGCTTTTCAATATATTCTTCAGATACTGATAAATATTCAGCAGTTTCCTTAACCGTTAAGTACATCGTCTTATAACCCCTTTACTTCATTGCTTTCTATTTTTAACTTACCATTTTTTCACATGAAATTATATACCGTTAAAACAATCCCATTGGATATCATTATATTCATGTAAGGTTTTCTGACATAATTATCAGAAAATTTTCTTTTTTCTGTTGACATTTCTTATAAAGGAGCATAAATTATAACTAATCAATTATTCATGTTAGATTTCCTTACATGAATGAGGAGGAGGAGAAAAAATGGAGAGTTCATTTTTATTAAACAGCCTTTGGGTCATGCTAAGTGCTATTTTAGTAATTTTTATGTTAGGTGGTTTCATCCTTCTGGAAGCTGGTTCGACTCGGATGAAAAACGCGGGACATATTGCAGGAAAAACAATCTTCACATTTGGATTATCTTCTCTTGTGTTTTGGGCTGTTGGATATGCTTTTATCTTTGGGAGCAATGGTAACCTTTTTGTCGGACTGTCTGACTTCTTCTATTCTGGTTATGATATCGAGGCACTAAGTTTATCTGGCCCTGTTTTCTTCTTATTTCAGTTAGCTTTTGCCGGAATATCAATTACAATTGCACTTGGGGGATTCGCAGAGCGTGCGAAGCTTTCCGTTTATGTACTATTTACCTTATTATTTGCTGCGCTTGTCTACCCGGTCATCGCACATTGGATCTGGGGAGGAGGCTGGCTTGCGGAACATGGAAAACAAGACTTTGCCGGATCGACTGTGGTTCATTTAACAGGGGCTATGGCAGCATTTGCAGCCACCATTCTGTTAAAACCTCGTATCGGAAAATATAACAAAGACGGCTCGACGAATAACATCTATGGACATAACCAAGTTTATACCGCACTTGGCGTACTCATTCTTTGGATCGGCTGGTTCGGATTTAATGCAGGCAGCACAGTATCAGTTGACAACGGCTTCTTTGGATTTGTCGCCCTAAACACAAACCTGGCAGCAGGTGCAGGAGCAGTTGCAGCACTTATTATCTCTTGGCTAGTATTAGGAAAATCAGATGTACCCACTTTACTAAATGGAGCATTAGCAGGGCTCGTCGCCATCACAGCATCTTGTGCATTTGTTGACACATGGGCAGCTGTTGTAATTGGTTTCATTGCTGGTATACTCGTATTTTATAGTGCTCGTTTCTTTGAAAAGCGAAAAATTGATGACCCAATCTATGCACTATCTGTCCATGGTACAGCTGGCGTTTGGGGTACCCTTTCTACAGGTTTCTTCGCAACTCCAGAACTCGCAACAGTTGGATTACCCGGCTTATTTTACGGTGGAGGATTTGAACAGCTTGGCGTTCAAGCTTTAGGAGTCGTTACTTCAGGTGGATATGCCTTCGCAGTATCTTTCATTTTATTAGTAGCTTGCAAGTATCTATTAAAAGGACTTCGCGTCACAGAGGAAGAGGAGATTATGGGATTAGACGTGAGCGAGCACGGCAGTTATGGCTATCCGGAGGTTTTTTTATCCTCAATAGAAGACAAAGTGAGTTCTTAATTGAAAAAAGATAGGAAGACTTTCGTCTTCCTATCTTTTCATTTATATTATTTATCTGTTTGTTTTTGCTTCTTTTTCAAATAATCCGCACGTATTTTTTCAATTTGCTGCTTTTTATCAAATTTGGCAGGCTTCTGTTTTTCATGAAACTTTGTCACGGCTAACTGACCTTTGGAATCTAATTGATATTTTCCCACTTTGTTCACCTACTTTTCTAGTCTTTAAGAGAATCTATTCAACAAATATACTATACCTTAATTTACTGAAGTAAACCTTAATACTTTATTTGTGTACTGCTAACTTTGCATCTATCAGTAAAAACGTTAAACCTTTTAAAAGAAGGAGTAAACTAAGATTGTTTATTATTAATATTCACTAATTACTTTGTGACGGATTATTATTTTCAATTAAAATCCCCACTATTCTAAGTACCTTTTCACCAAACTACATTTATTGCTAACTGCCACATAAGAAGGTTTAATTTTTCCTTTTTTGGCTACATTGGGGAGAGTGATGAAAAATTCGGTTGAGGTGAAATAGCTTGGTATCTAAAAAACATAAACGATTTAATTTTGCCATAATACTAGTTCCATGGCTTACATTGTTATTTATAGGTAAGAGAAGCTTTAGACGTTATTCCTTTTCTGGGATGTTTATTATTGTATTTGAAATTATAAATCACTTGTACGGACATAGGAAAAAGTGGTGGAAGTTTTATGATAAGCGTACGTCATTTTTAAGAGATGAGCTTCCATTTAGCATCGGGCCTTATATGCCTTTATCCATGTGGCTACTAAAGATATCTTATGGGAACTTTAAAAAATATTTAGCTTTAAATGTGATTGCAGATGGACTTTTTGCCTTTGTTGGGATGGATCTTCTAAAGAAACTTAAAATCATTCGTCTCAACAAATTAACACGTATGCAATTTTTCTTTTATATTCATTATAAGGCGTACCTCTTATATGCTGTTCAATATTTATTCGAGAAAACACGAAGATTTCGTATGTATTGATAAGAAATGCTCAAGATAAATTATGAACTGAACCCAAAAAGTTAGACAAAGATTTAATCAGCTACTAAGGATTGGATTCTGTAATTTACCGGACTTAATTCTTTTAGTTTTTCTTTAATACGTTTGTGGTTGTCATAATGGATATATTTTTCTAATTCTCTTGTGAAATAATCTATACGTTCAAAGTCTATCAAATAAAGTAGTTCAGACTTAAATAAGCCAAAGAAATTCTCTACGACTGCATTATCTAAGCAATCCCCCCCACTTCTCATTACTTCTATATTTACAGTTCTAGTTCAATCATCGGAATATGCAACTTTGGTAAGCATTCAAGCGTTGCAACCATTTCAAACATAGACTAATGAAGTTACTCATATTTATTTTTCATAAGGAATAAATAAATGGGATCTTTTCATTAAGGCATCCTCCACCTAATGAGCGAGAAAAAAATTCTTTACAAAAGACTGTTTTCGTATAGATTGTTGCTTCCTTGTAAAAATCCCAAAGGCAGATTTTCACCTTAGTATCTAGGTACTTTTATACATAGAGAGGATTGCTCTTTTCTAATCCAATCTTGTTTTGCTTCTAAACTAGTTGTACACCCTTACAAAAAAATCCTTAAGATTGAAATCATGCTTGAAAAATAGAGTTGATTGAGATACGTTTTAGTTAATTATGATATCAGGAGGCTAGAGAGATGTTATCGTGCAAGGAAGAAGTCTCATCATTAACAAAGCAATTGGTGAATATTGAAAGCATTGTGAATACGGACGGAGAAAAGAACATTAGCAGAGAGTTATACCGGTTAATTTCTTCATATCCCTACTTTACAAAAAATCCAAATCACGTTAGCCTGACACAAACAAAAAATGATTCAAAAGAACGTTATAATGTACTCGCTTTTGTCAAAGGGACAAAGGGAAATTCGAGTAATACAGTCCTTTTAATTGGCCATATGGACACCGTTGGAATTGATGATTTTAACCAGTTATCACCTTTTGCTACACGTCCGGATGAACTAGTTGAAGAGTTTAAGAAGGAAGTACTTTCTCCACTTGTTCGTGAACATGCAGAGTCTGGTGAGTGGATGTTCGGCCGCGGTTCCTTAGATATGAAGAGCGGATTAGCTAGTAATATATATCTACTTAAATACTATTCAGAACATCCGGATGAACTGGATGGTAATCTCGTATTCGTTTCGGAATGTGATGAAGAAGATAGTTCAAATGGTATCCTTTCTGCTTTAAAAGATTTAAAAGCATGGAAAGAGGAGCACAACTTTAACTATATTGGAGCTATTAATTCTGACTTTGTTTCCCCGCGCTATGAAGGAGATGAAAACCGTTACATATATAAAGGAACTGTTGGTAAGCTTCTGCCATCCTTCTTTATCACTGGAGCTGAAACACATGTAGGATCTTGCTTTGAGGGTCTTGATCCGAACTTCCTGGCAGCAGAACTAACTAGACATATTGATTATAATCCTGATTTATGTGACGAGGCACTCGGAGAAATACCGGCACCACCTGTTTCATTAAAGCAAATGGATTTAAAACCATCGTATACAGTCCAAACCGCCTTATCGGCATATGTGTACTACAACTTTTTTGTTCATTCTTGGTCTCCAAAAGAAGTACTTGAACGTTTAAAGGTTGAAGCAACGATTGCGTTTCAAAATGCTTTGGACCTTTATACCGAAAGATATAAAAAGTTTTGTAAAATGAGTGGGGAGCCTTATAAAGAAACGATTTGGACACCGCGAGTATTTACTTTTGAAGAAATGAATAACGTAATCGTAACAGAGCATGGCGAAGCCTATTTATCTCATATCAATACGTTCAAAAAGGAACTATTATTAGATGACAGCCTAGATGTACGTATGTATGCTGCTAGAGTCGTGGAGGAAGCCTGGAAGTGGATGCCGGACAAGAGTCCAGCCATGATTGTATTTTATTCTTCTGTTTACTCTCCTCGCATTGCACTATCAGGAGAGAACGAGAATGAGCGTAACTTAATTTCTGCACTCGATGAAGCTGTTGAGGCCGTACAGCCCGAGTATGAGCACCCAATTGTGGTTCGAAACTTCTTCCCCTATATATCTGATATGAGCTTTGTGGCGTTAAATGATGACGAAGAAGGCATCACAGCTATTACCGAAAATAATCCGAGCTGGGGAACAAAGCATTATGTCGAGTTCCAGGATATTCGGGATATAAATGTACCCATTATTAATATCGGACCTTATGGGTATGATGCTCATAAGAAATATGAAAGACTAGAGAAAAAATTCTCACTAGAAATCGTGCCGAATCTTACAAATGAAGTCATTCGTCGTTTGATTGGATAGCTAGTATTCATATAGAAGGCTCCCTCTTTACCAGTGGGAGCCTTTTTTTATTGATCTGCCGGGTAGACAACCCCTATTTGCTTTCGTGCCTCTTCAACGATTTCAGCTGTTATTATTGCACGTTCATGTGAATTGATTTCAGATTCCAGCTGTCCGTGCGTTATTAAATTTATGAATTCTTTTACCTCGTAATACATTGGTAGGAACTCTTGTTTAAACGGAACAGATTCCACTCTACCATCTTTATAACGCACTTCTATTTTCTCTGGTTCAGAAATGGCATCTATTAAAATACTTCCATTTTCCCCTTGAATTTCAGAGGGGATGTATGAGTCTGAGATTTTCGAATGAAGGATGGTACCCTCCATGTCATCGTAAGAAGCTAGTACACTACCTGCCCCATCTACACCTGAATCTAGTATTGTTGCAGTAGCTTTCACTTTAGTAGGCTTACCGAATAATAAAACCATAGGTGAAATCCCATACACACCTAAATCCATTAATGATCCATTGGAATAAATGGGATTAAACGCATTTAAAATAGTACCTTGTTTATAAGAATCATATCTTGAAGAGTACTTGCAGTAGGTTGCAAAATATTTACGTACTTTCCCGATTTTATGTAAATTCTCCTGCACTGCCTGTATGCTTGGCAGTAATGTGGTTTTCATCGCTTCCATCAGAACGACATTATTTTTCTTTGCAGCATCTACCATCTCTCTTACCTCACGAGAGTTTGAGGCAAGTGGTTTTTCACATAGTATATGCTTACCTGCCTTCATTAACGTTATCGCTTGGTGATGGTGAAATGAGTTCGGGCTAGCAATGTATACCGCATCAACATGATCACTTTTTGCTAGTTCTTGAATATCTGTATAAACAAATGCAGCACCGTATTTATCTGCAAATTCCTGACCTGTTTGTTTGCTCCTTGAATATACTGCTGTTAACCGAAAGCCTTCAACGGACTTTGCTGCTTCCAATAATCGATCTGTTATCCAATTTGTCCCGATAATACCGAATCTGATCATCTTCTATCCCTCCTATTATTTACCTTACTAAATAGATTTTTGTAAAACAACTCTATTCTATAAGTTTAAAAATTCATTGTTCTGAAAGAATGGATGGTAACAAATCTTTTTTTCGAAGGAGTTTGAAATGCAAAAAATATACTCTCCCTCAACGGAAGGCACCATTAAGCTAATGTCTACCATATTTGTTCTCGTTCTTACAATTGGCAGCCTCATTCATCTAGTAAATGAAGCCAGTTATGAGAATTGGATCATCTTCTTCAAAATGAGCGGTTTATATGTTGGTATATGTTTCGTAATATTCTTATCCATTAAAAGCCAGCGAATTTTATTACAGCAAAATCAACTTATCTTCAATCAACTTGGTTTCACCAGGTACACAATACCACTTGAAACGATTATGGAAGTACGTAAAGGAAAACTAAACGGTTCACCTATTATGGAAATCGAAATACTCAAAAATAATCATCGCACAATTGCCCGCATCCCTTATTTACCTTTTGAAAAAGATTGGGAAGTCATACTAGATGTTATCAAAGAGATATGTGGACAGGAAGTGATTGGCGAGATGACGTTAGAGAGAAGTAAAGGAGAAATTAGAACGTGGATGGAATGAGGAGATGCAAAGAAGACGATGGCTAGGCCATCGTCTTTTTCTTACCCTTTCATTTGAACCAGCCTTTTTCTTTAAATCTTGTGATCGCTTCAATTCGATTGCTGACTTCCAATTTATCGAGAATGGCTGATATATAGTTTCGGACAGTCCCTGTTGTAAGAAACAGTTGGCCTGCAATTTCTTTTGTACTTTTTCCGTCTGCCATTAAGACCAGTACTTCGCTTTCACGATCAGTTAATGGGTTTTCGCTATTAGTATTATAAGCCTCGTCTACGAGTTCAGAAGCATAAATACGTCTTCCGGATACTACGCTTCGTATAGAGCTGGACAGTTCTTCACTAGGACTGTCTTTAAGTAAGTATCCGTCGACACCAGCCTTTACAGCTCGGTCAAAGTATCCTGCTCTCGCAAAAGTTGTTAAAATAATAACCTTGCAATCTAGTCCTTTTAGTTGCTCTGCAGCATCTAAACCACTTGAACCTGGCATTTCAATGTCCATTATACATACATCCGGATTATGCTGCTTCACAAGTTTGACGGCCTCTTCCCCGTTTCCCGCTCTTCCCACTACTTCCATATCGTCCTCTAAATCGATGAGAGCAGCAAGTGCACCTAATAGCATTTTTTGATCCTCTGCGATGACAATTCTAATCATACTCCCACCTCCTGATCTAATTGCTTGAATATATTAGGAACTTTTATCATCAATTTTGTTCCTTCTTGTGATTGAATGTCCAAACTTCCATTCACAAACTCGAGTCGTTCCTTCATCCCTTGTAAGCCATTGCCTCTTGTATTCTCAATGTCCTTTATACCAATACCGTTATCTTCTATACTCACAATAAGTTCTGTTTCAAGTTGTTCAATCGTAATGATACAAGTAGATGCCTGGCTATGTTTAACCACATTATTCACTGCCTCTTTTATACACATGCTCACAACATTTTCCGCGATTAAAGAGGTGTTGAACAAGTGAGAATTACCTATAAGTTTGAAGTTTATTTGGGCAACCTGCAGGATTTGCTCAATGCGAAAAATTTCATCCTCCAGTTTTGTACCTCTCATTTCGGTCACTAATTCCCGAACTTCCTTTAAGGCAATTCTGGCAGTTTGCTGTACATCTCGTAATTCTACTTGTGCCCGGCCCGGGTCTTTCGCAACCAATCTTCGAGCTAAATCGCTTTTCAACCCAATCAATGACAGCTTTTGACCTAACGTATCATGCAGGTCTCGAGCAATTCTTTGTCGTTCCTCTAATTTCACAAGTTCCTCAATACGCTTATTCGCATCCTCTAACTGTCCTTGAAGCTTATCTTCTTTATTTTTATTATACGTGCTTACAGGAAGGAGGATTACCGCAATCAAACTTAAAAATACAAAAGGAAGTTGTGTGATAAACACAGGGTTTTTCGTAATGAATCCATAGTTTATCGTAAAAATTGTACTAAGTAAGTGAATGGTATATAACGTTATAAAGGCAACTTTATTTCTTAAGTTTCCTATGAAAAATGCTAAAAATAGGGAGAAATATATATACCCATATAATAGACTCATTCCAAGAGAGATGGCAATTTGTATACTCGTCCAGAAATAAACGAGCCACCCTCTAGAAATAAAGGAGAGAACATAGCTAACAAAAAAGACGACAATCATCGTGATCCCGATTGCCGTTTGAAATGGAGAATGCGATTTAAAAATAAAGTAAAAAGGAAGGATATAGAAGACAACCCATACATACGGATTTAATCCCGTATTTTTAAGGAACATCTGATAAATCTTTTTCACGGTTGTCTCCCCTTTATCTATTATTTCCCTTCCAAACTAGGCTTTGGATTCGTTCTTTTCGCCTTTAATTGAGTAGAGAGAGAATGTTCATTTTCTTTTGAGTGTTTCATTTCTTTAAAGCTAATAAACGACTTCTTCTCTTCATCCCATAATCGGAAACGTAACGATTTCAAACTCGTTGATAGGGTAATTGTTGTTGCTTTTTGAAGAGGCGGTGTTGCGTTATGCGCCTTTTCTAAATTATAGTTTGGTACTCTAGGACTTAAATGGTGTACATGATGAAAACCAATATTCCCTGTTATCCATTGTAGCACTTTTGGTAATTTGTAATAAGAACTTCCTTCAACAGCTGCTTGTACGTAGCTCCACTCATCTTCATGTTCAAAGTAAGAATCCTCGAACTGGTGCTGTACATAAAACAGCCAAATTCCAAGAAGACCTGAAACAAAGAATATCGGTGTTTGAATCAATAGAAATGCCTGCCAGCCGACTGCCCAGCATAATAAAGCATATAATACAACAATTGATAGGTTGGTAATGTACGTATTGATTTTTTCCTTTTTTCTTGCATTCTTCGTATTAAAACGATACTGCAATAGAAACACTGCAATCGGACCTACGCCAAACATAATAACCGGATTTCGATAGATTCGATAATAAATCTTTGTCCAAATTGGCGCAGCTTCATACTCTTCAACCGTAAGAATCCACATATCACCGATTCCACGCTTATCAAGATTACTGCTCGTTGCATGGTGTATGGAATGACTTCTCTTCCACTGCTCATAAGGGACAATGGTTAAAACACCTGTTAGTGTACCTACGATATCATTGGCACGTTTACTCTTAAAGAAAGACCCATGACAACAATCATGAAATATGATGAACGTACGTACCATGAAACCTGATGCGACAATGGCAATGACTAACGTTAGCCAATAAGAAACCGATAGACTTAAGTACGCCCCATACCATAAAAGTAATAATGGCCCAATTGTGTTAACCATCTGCAAAATACTAGCCTTTGTATCTGTTTGTTCATATGGTGCGACATCTTTTTTTAGCTTTGAGATATTTGCATTACTCATATGATTGATCCTCCTTCATTAAACTCCCAGTATATAATGTGTCTACTACTTAGTATAAAAAAAATCTCAAAAAGTATAAGTAATAAACGTCATATAGTGCAGCATGACAAATGTCATATAGGTCAATGGAAGTACAAGTCTCCGTAGGGATTATGAAGGATTTAAAGGAAATCATATTTTTAACGCTTTTTAAATTTGGACATTAACATGATAGACGGATTGTTAATAAATACTCGCACACAGTAACCCAAAGTAGGTTGGTGCTTCGTATGATTTAAAATGAACGTTCCTTTCATTACTTGGAATGGCACCTGCTAGAATAAGCGCTTGCCATATCCCATCAGGCTTTGCAGCTTCAACAAACTCTTCATCAAAACACTCTAGTTTCTCTAGTTGATTTTGTTTCACAAACTGTACGACTTGTTCATCTAGCTTTTGAGCCGCAGGATGATATCCATATGGTCCGGTACTGTCATGAGTGTGGGACCAGTCACAACTGGCAACTAAACCTGCCCTTTTACCTGACTTTCGTACAGCTGTATTCAATGCTTTACCAAACTCTATATGTTTCTCATAGGATAATTCTCTAGTTGGATTAATGACTACAATCGGAACATCTGGCATGAATCGAAGGGGAACCATTACTCCCCAGTCCATCGGGAGACTAGAATATGGTCCTGATTCAGTTGCATAATTGATTAATCCTACTGGTAGAGCTTGATCACGTGCATGTTTTGAAATGCTTCTTGCTAACTCGCGATCAACATTGCGAACCATTGAAAATACTTCATTATTTTCTTCAATGTATCCTGACATATTTTCTGAATTCGTAATGGAGAACTGTCCATTTATTCGAGTTCCATGGGGCGTTAAGACAATGATGACATCCGGGTTTGCTTTTCCCATTTCCAGTCCAATTTCTTCCATACTCTTTCTCGTCTTTGACATTCTTTCAGGATACATCCCTTGAAGCTCTGGTATAATCTCCGTTCCGTGTGGTGTGATGCAGGAAAAAGCGAATGGATTCATATGTATTATGGATTCCCCTTTACATGAATAGACTTACTAGTTTAATTCGAGTTCAAAGTCAAAACTCCTTTTCCCTGTATGAACTCAATAAATCTCCATCATAATAACTTCGTACATGGAAAATAAAGGAGACTATATAATGAACGAATTCGATTTATTCCTTGAAGATGTTGAAATTTGTACAGGATATGACGATGATTTAAATGAATATAATGGAGCAATTATTCCACCTACCTTTGGAAACGCTGTCTTTACTCATTCGTCTCATGAAGAACATGTAAAATCGTTAAAGGACGAACGACTACACTTCTCCTACTGGCGTGGTACAAATCCAACCGTACATCTTGTCGAGAAGAAACTTGCCTTATTAGAGCGAGGAGAAGAATGCAAATGCTTTGCTTCAGGAATGGCAGCCATTCACGCTGCCATCATGAACAGCATCCAATCAGGAGATCATGTCCGGTTCACCGACTTATTGATGACTTAAAGCAAGCTTTATCATAATAAAAGGACATCTTATTAAAAATAAGATGTCCTCTTGTCATTATTTATAAATGACAACTGATCCAACAGATTTATCCTTTGCTTGACCGTTAACGCGGACCTTTAGTCCATAGTTACCAATGTTACGACCTGCATCAGGCATAAATGTGTTTAAGAATGAATTGCTATCATTGAATAATGATACAGCTGGTTGACTTGCAAGACTTAATGTTTGCGTTGGATAAATTAAATCTAATCCAGACGTTGGATTTAATCCAAATGCTGCGTCAGCTATATGATAGCGAGTAGATGCCTGAACTCCTGTGCTCCAAGGTAAATTAGTACTTGGATGTGCATCAACAACTCCTACAAATCCTTCTCCTGGGTGAATTCCAGTCCAGTTATCAGTGAATGTAGGATCTACATACCATACTACTAATCCTTCATCGTAGCTCATTAGAGAACTTCCACGACGGATATTAGCTAATCCAGTATCTACACCATTGTGGTTACGCCATTCTAACAGATAGTAATGATCAGCATATTTGAATCCATCTGATTTAGTAAAACCTTTTAGAGTAAAGCTAGAAGTAGCTTCTGCATCGTCCGTTAATACACTTGAACCATCTGCTGTTACTTTTACGTTATCTACAAAGAATCCTTCTTCTGAAGTTCCCCAGTCCGTAATATAACGGAATCGAAGTTGTACTTTTTGTCCAGCATAATCACTTAAGTCAAATTGTTGCTTTGTCCATCCTTCACTGTGACCAGTAAATCCAGGAAGAGCAGGGGCAATAGTTGGATATGCTTCAGGTACTGCGCTAGATACTGTGTTTGCATTACCTATCGATTTCCAAGTAGCACCACTATCTGTAGATACTTGAACAAAAGCGAAATCCCAATCCTTTTCAATCTTATACCATGCATCAAACTCAAGTGTCGCACTAGATTTTCCAGTCAAATCAACAGTCGTTTCCATTGTTGTGTCAATTTCATCTTGTTGGCCACCCCAATATTGATAACTACCACCTGCTGGTTCAATGATAGCTAACTTCTTTTGAGGAAGGTTAACCTTTACAGCTACAGGATTTGTACCTTTTGGTGAGTTTGCTTGATCTAATAGAACCTGCTGACCTTTTGTCGTTACTTCAGACCAGTCAAGTTCCACTGTATCGTTCATCCAGTTTCCACCAAGGTAAGATTGTAAATATTGTTTTGCAAGAGGAGAGAATCCAGTTGGTTCTGTTCCACCAATAGCTCCTGCCCATGAACCACTTGCCATGATTGACCAATATCCAACTGCTTCTCCAGTACCAGTATACTGAGTGTCATACTCATCTGGATAGCCTAGGTCATGACCATATTCATGTGCAAATACCCCTGTAGCACCGTCTTCTGGCATCATTGTGTAGTCATAGAATCCAGGAAGACCTTTTCCTAATCCATCTGGATCATAGAAAGATGCTGAACGATGTGACCAAATTGCGTTATCACCTAAAGACCCACCACCAGCTTCTTGACCAACTCCAGCATGAATAATCATTAAGTGGTCAACTAATCCATCTGGCTCATTTAAGTTGCCGTCTCCATCTAAATCATGGATATCTTCTTTGTCGTAATCTTGTAACGGAATTCCAGCAGCTATTGCAGCATCAAGTGTATCCCTCACAAGTTGCTTTGACCCGCCTGGCGCAACGTTATCATGACCACCATTAGCACGGTCAGCTCCATAGAACTTAGCAGTACCAGGTACCTTCAACCATCCATATGTAGTTCCATCTACAGTGTATGAACCACCAGATTGCTCTTCATAAAATTGTTTCATGGATACGAAGTCTTCTCCATTTGGACCTTCAACACCATCTTCACCAAAAATCATATCATCAAAATGATCAAGTGTATAATCTTCATAATAGTTGTCAGTTTCATTAGGTTGAATGTTGTTGTGAGCAAAGTCAGAATACTCTACTGTTAAAACCAGTACCTTGTCTTTGCGAACCCCATCGTTCCATTCCGTTTCCTTCACAGGATCAGGGTTCCCTTTTAAATGACCTTTCTTTTTTCCATTTCCATTTAAAAGTCCATTGTTAAATTCTTTAAATTTCTTCTGCTTTTCTGCTTCTGAAGCCTTTACTTTCGCGGCTAGGGGATCATTCTCTTTTACGTCAACACTCTTATTCTTTAGCTCAACGTAATTCTTTAAGAATTTTTGTTTTTCTGCTTGTGTAGCATCCTTCGATAGTAGGCCTCTCTTAATGAATGAATCTATTAATCTGTCTTCATTCAAAATAGCTAGGTCCAGTGACCCATGGTTATGGTCTTGTGAATACGATAGCTTAGCTGGAGCATCTCTGTCGATAGCCTTTGCAGACACTGACATAGTTCCTAAGCTTGAAAAAAGAGTTCCTGCGATTAAAGCACTAGTTAAACCAACTTTTGCGAGCTTTTTCACCTAAGTTCCTCCTAAAAGATTATAATAGTTGTAGAATTTATACTATAATAAATGTTCTGAATAATCAAAGCATTATTGTATACAAATTCCTACATAATTCTACTAATCCAATAACATCAAGTGATTTCACAAAAAAAACAGAACTATTGTACCGTTTGCTAGATTTTTCTAATTATATAGTCCCGTTTTTCAAGTAATTTAAATAAAGAGCACCCACATCATAAATGGTTGCTCTCTACTAAGATGTATATTAAACTCCTATTTCTGGTTTTACATTCCCATCAATCTGATCTGTTTCTTCTGCCCTATTATACCTTGGCAAGGTGAAGCTATAATAGACACCAACCACTAACATTAACACCGCTATTCCATAATAGATATAATCAACCGAGACAATGAATTTCGGAAACAATAATGCTATCAATCCTAAAGAAATGGATTGTGCTAACATCATAAGAGGATCTACCCACCCGTTTACTCTTCCCATAAAACTAGGATCAACGAGAGATGGAATCCACCCGGCAAGAGCAACATTAATGGGAGCAATCATTAATCCTGTCAAAAATACGAAGAACAAGTAGACCCAGATTTCATTTGAGAACCCCATGCCTGCAGTCGACACAACGGTCATGAGTACACCAAAAATAATTAACGTATGTGGTTTAAACTTCTTGCCTATAGTTGCACAAAGGGAACTCCCCAAAAATATACCAATACCGAAGAATACTGCGAATAAAGAAGCATACCACTCATAATTATCAGGTGCTAATTTAAACTTCATTGTAAATAACGGTAATATCGCGAAGCCACCATTAATAAATCCAAAAATAAAAAAACCAGAAACGATGGTAAGCAATAATTTTCTATCTAAAATATACCTTCCACCCTGCTTAAAATCAGCAAGTGTTTGTTTTAAATTCATATCTTTCAATCTACTTTTTCCATTTGGCATCCTTGCTTCAATGGCAATTGAGCAGGCACGAATTAAAAATGCAGAGACGATAAAACTGACACTATCAATAACAAGTGCTCCATATATCCCAATTGTTTTATACGTCAGTGCTCCTAAACCAACTCCAAAGAGCATGAACAGACTAAATACCATCTGATTTAAGCCGGCTGCTGTTTGGTATTGCTCTTTAGATAGTATTCCTTGTATAAGCCCTGCTTCTGCAGGATAAAAGAACTTGGAAATCGCACTTCTTAAAAATAAAATCGCAAAGATGAGGGGGACACTGTTTATGAAGACAGCCAGAAACAAAGTCAACGTTAATAAGGCACGAATCCAATCTGAGTACTCTGCAATCTTTTGCCGATCTAATCGGTCTGCCAATACACCAACGAAAAGAAATACTAAAAGAGTGGGCAGAGAATACATTAATTCAGCTAATGTTGCCAAATAAGGTTGCTCACTAAAATGGTCTAACAAATAAAAAGCAAAAGCCATATTACCAATTGTCGATCCCAGCTGAGATGTGACTGCTGCTAAAAACAACTTAACAAATGTTGAGTTTTTAAAGATTTCTTTCATTTTACACCTCCAGAAAAAAGGGTGATTACAAGAAAACTCACTGTAAATCACCCATCCATTTATAATGTAATCTTTACGACTGTTCCGTCTTTATCTTGTACGTTAACAAGTTCTGTTCCTTTAAATTCTTTAAAGCTTTTAACTATTTGCTTTACCGTATGATGATCTAATTGATTTAGTATATCTGCATTCTCACTTCCGATTTTCTTTTTCAAAAAATTGATAACAATCTTAGATGTTCCTGCATTCAGAAGTGTATATGGTATCCAAATTCGGATTGGAAATTTTAAATCAGGAGTTTCCACTCTAATTTTCATCGCGCTACTCAATTACAATGAGGACCTTTTCTCCGTTGGCACTTTCCACATCTACAATTGGTCCTTCTACATTGTTAACGATTGCTTCTAATATTAAATTAATATCTATATCTTTAAGGTGCTGTTCTACTGCCGGTATGTGACCGACAGCGCCATGCAATGACTTTACTAATTTTAATGGCAAATTAACTTTTACTTTATCCCCATCAGAGTCAACTAGGATTTTTAAGCTTTTTTCCATATATACGTTTGATTCTATAGCAGGAGCTGTCTCTTCCTTTAATGCAGATAGTATCTCAGCAGCCTCTTCATTATTTAACTTCCCGTCCTGTAACAATTCAAGCACTTTTGAAATATCTGATTTCATGTTATCTCCTCCTCAATTTATCACTCGACGAACTTCTCTTTATCTTGTAAAATGATGGTACACACATTTTTTTGGATAGCACTTTCACTCTTTTGGTGAAGTGCTTTTTTTATTTTTTCTTGAGCATTTTTACTGCCTCTTCAGGACTAATGTCCCCACTGCCGAGTCGGTCCAGAATGTTTTTCTTTTCCTCTGCCTTTTCCTGGTTTACCTGATAAGGATCCCCCAGCTCTGAAATAATTTCTTCTAGTTTGTTTCTCACTGTTGGGTAGGAAATTCCCAAAACTTTCTCTACTTCTTTAATACTTCCTTTGCAGAGTATAAAAGTTTGAATGAATTGAAGCTGCTCTTTATTCAAAGAAAACAATGCTGGAAATTCAAATTTGTTTTCAATCGTTGTATGGCAATGCCCGCATGTTAACTTTGTAACATTTAGCCGTTCTTCACAGATCGGACATGTTGTTATGACTTCTATACCCACTATTTTCCACCTCCTTACAAACTAATTATATAGTCGTTCATTAAATAAATCAATATATAAATTAAGTTATTTAAACAATAAATTAATTTTATTTAAAAAAGCACCTAGAAGAAATAAAAAAGGTTACCCTTCATAAGGGTAACCTTTCTCTAGTTAATCCAATTACTTGTCTATCATTGATTGATTTTGTGTATATTCTCTAGACTCACTTAATCGATCTTTTGTCATGATGAGGGCTCCTATAAATGCTAGTATAGACGGAATAATAGCCCACATAAATGTAAATGTAATTGACGAAGAGAGTACGTCTGTAATTTTATCTAAAATGTGCTCTGGAATTTGAGCACGTGCCTCTGGCTGTAAAATAGCTCTTGGATCATTCATTGAGCTATTCATCCCGGGTCCACCCATCCCCGAAAATACTTCCTTTAAACTCGTTGTAAAATCATTACGTTGAATGATCCCAAATACTGTGATACCAAGCGTCATTCCTAAAGAGCGTATAAATGAGACTGTTGAGTTTACTGACCCTCTCATTGAAGGTTCAAAATGGTGAATGGCTGCATTTGGTAGCACGGAAAATGTTGCACCAATTCCTAGTCCTGTCACAATCATATATAACGTGACTAATAACCTGCTGGATTCTGGACCTAGAGTACTTAATAACGCTATACCTGCAATAAGAATAATCGTAAAAATGATTAATATCTTCCTATAACTTGTTTTGTTCATTAAGAATCCACCACTAGTTGCTGAGACAACCGAGCCTAGCATCATTGGCAATAGAACTAAACCTGAATTAGTAGCTGTTCCCCCTAGTACTCCTTGTATATAGATAGGAATATAGATAGATGCTGTAATAAATGCCATACCACTAAATAAGCCGATTACGTTGCTGGCCATAAACAATCGGTTCTTGAACATCGGAAATGAGAGAATTGGTTCTTCTGCATTTCTCTCGATAATAACAAATATTACAGATAAAATGGCAAAAGAAACCAATAAACTGACAATTACTGAAGAATCCCACTCATATTCATTTCCACCAAGCTCAAGAGCAAACATAATAGAAACAATCGCGCCAACTAATGTGATTGCTCCCCACCAGTCGATTTTTTGTTTCGTATGAACAGCTGATTCTTTGTAGAAGAAAGCAATAAAAACAAATGCTAAAATACCTAATGGAACATTAACATAAAATACCCATTCCCAGCTAATATAGTCAGTAATATATGCACCTAGTAATGGCCCAAATATACTTGACAATCCAAACACTGCTCCAAATAATCCACCTAGTTTTCCTCTTTGTTCTACTGGAACTGTGTCAAACATAATTGTAAATGCAATTGGAATCAGTGCCCCAGCTCCAATACCTTGTATAGCGCGATAGATACTAAGCTCTGTGATCGTATTTGCTGTCCCACATAAGATTGAACCGATTAAGAAAACAATTATTCCAAATATAAAAAATCTCTTTCGACCAAACATATCGGATAACTTTCCGAAAATAGGCATACCTGCCATTTCAGCCACCATATAAGCTGAGGTTACCCAAACAAATTTATCAAAGCCTCCAAGCTCACCTACAATTGTACCCATTGCGGTTGCAACAATCGTGTTATCCATTGATGCCATTAAAATGCTAAGCAGGAGACCTGCTATCACGAATCCAAAGTGGCTTTGTTTTCTTTTCGTCATAATTATGTATTTCCTCTCACCTTTATTTACTTACAATATAATGTATCACAACGATGTTTGTTCCATATAGGGATTTTATGTAAAATTTTAAGATTTTTTTTGTATAGAAGTAGCTAAAAACTAAGGTAAAAATCCTGCTTTCCCGCTTTTTACGAGAGAGCAACAATCTATACAAAAACAGCCAATTTTAATGATATTTCTTTACTAAAAAAAGGAGAGGATTTCGAATAAAATCCTCTCCAAGTAATTAGTTATTTCCAGCCAATTTCGGCATTACAGTTCCACCATCAGGTTTCTTACTGATTATATCTTCCTCTTGCTTTGCTCGCTTAATAAAGAATGCCATGACAAGAGCAAGAGCTGCAATAAATACAGATACGAAGAATGCAAAGTTAATTCCATCTAACATGGCTTGCATCCCAATCTGTGCCTTCATTTGTGCGACTTGCTCTGCTGTCGGTTGAACTCCACTCGCAGCTGCATTTTTCATTGCTTCTTCACCCAGCTCAATTCCGCGTGATTCTGCACGGTTAGACATGACTGTTACGAGAAGTGCTGTACCGATCGCACCTGATACCTGTTGCAGAGTGTTGTTCATTGCAGTTCCATGTGGGTAATACATAGCTGGCAATTGGTTTAAACCATTTGTTGATACTGGCATCATAACCATTGACATACCGAACATACGAACTGTATATAAAATGATCAATTCTGTATACGAAGTATCCATTGATAACTGACTGAATAAGTAACTCGTTACAACTGTAATTGTTAATCCAGTTATTGCTAAAATGCGTCCACCGTATTTATCAAACAATTTTCCGTTTATCGGAGACATGATCGCCATAAGGATAGCTCCTGGTAAGAGCATTAATCCTGCATCTAAAGGAGAGATTCCTCTAATTTGCTGCACATAGATTGGGAGTAATAGCATCCCCGAGAACATCGCCATCGTAACAACCATAGAAATTGAGATAGATAATGCGTACATCGGATACTTAAAAATTTTAAAATTAAGCATTGGCTTTTCTTGATTAATTTGACGAAGAATAAACCAAGTTAACCCAATTACACCTGCTATAATTGTTCCGTATACTAACGGACTGTCCCATCCTTTGCTACCTGCAGAGCTAAATCCATACAACAATCCACCAAACCCAATACTTGAAAGAAGTACAGAAAAATAATCCAGGGTAATGTTAACCTTATCCTTCTTATCTTTAATTAAGAAGATACCTAATAAGAGAACAACTGCAGCAATTGGAGTTACAAAGTGGAATAACATTCTCCAGTCGTAATGTTCAACTAAATATCCTGAAAGCGTTGGTCCAATTGCTGGTGCACCCATTAATACTAGACCAAACACTCCCATTGCTGCTCCTCTTTTTTCAACAGGAAAACTTACTAACATCACGTTCATTAATAAAGGCATAAGAATGGCTGAACCAGATGCCTGTGTCATTCTTCCAGCTAATAATAATGAAAATTCATGTGCAAAACCTGCAAGCAGGGTACCTAATAAAAATAACCCCATCGCAGCTATATATAATTTACGGACTGAATATTTTTGAATCAAAAAGGCAGTTGTTGGAATGAGTATTCCATTCACCAACATAAATCCTGTTGTTAGCCATTGTACTGTAGAAGGACCTACCTCTAAGTCTGTCATAATTGACGGCAGTGCAATATTCAACAGCGTATTATTTAAAAATGCAATAAAAGCAGCTACCATTAAAACGGATAATAAACCATATGGTGGTCGTTCCTGCTTAACTGATGCTTCCATTTCTCTTCCCCCTTATACACACGGTACAATAAATTGTACCCTCTGTTCATATTTCGCATAAAATCTATAATATAGCATCTGCTCATTTTGTGCAATTGAAAAATACTGTCATTTTTAGAGTTTGTGAAAACAGAAAAAATACGTTACGATGACAACTATACGGACTGTCCAATTCAAGTTAAAAAAGGTGATTCTATGAACAACCGGAAACAGCATGTGCTAATAAAAGCTCATCAATTATTTATCGAAAAGGGCTTCCAAGCCACTTCTATTCAAGACATATTAGAATTTAGCAGCATTTCTAAAGGCACATTTTATAATTATTTTTCTTCAAAGAATGAATTATTAATCGCTATTTTCTCTTCAATTTATAAGAAGCTTGAAAAAGACAGAGATGCCTTGCTAGTTAGCCAGGATCCTTCAGATGTTTCAATTTTCATCAAACAAATCGAATTACAAATGAAGACAAATCGGGAAAATCAGCTGATTACTTTATTTGAGGAAGTTAGTTTTTTAAATGCCGAAGATCTTAAACAAGCTATTAAAAAAGCACAACTCAGGTATTTAATATGGATATACAAGCGATTTATTGAATTATTTGGAGAAGAAAAGAAACCATATTTATTCGATTGTGCGGTTATGTTCTCAGGAATCTTGCACCATAACATGCGTTATTATGCCCTTGCATATAAATCACAACCGAACATTGAACAGGTTGTCCAATATAGCGTTCAACGTATACAAGCGATTGTAGAAGACGTTTCTGAGTCAAAGGAACAGCTTCTCAGACCAGAGTTAATCGAGAGTTGGATGCCCAATAATAAAAAAGAAAGGAAAAATGTTCGAAAAAACATTATTCAGCTTGTTTTTACCCTAAAGGAATTTGCAGCTCAGCATCCGGAGCAAAAAAAACATATTGAGTTGCTGGAATTTATCCAGGAAGAATTGACAGAATCCAAGCATCCTCGCACCCATTTGATCAACATTTCCATTCATACATTAAAAGCTGATAATAACCTCTCAGACCAACAAGAGTTTAAAAAGCTAGAAGAACTAATTGCAACCCTAATCAAACAGGATTAGGGTTTTTATCTTACGAAATTGTAAGACTCATGTTAGATAAATCCATTTTTCTCTAATCGCGATTGAACTACACTGTTTTTATTGACGTGTAGGAGGAATGAAGATGTCACTTTTAGAGCTAAATATTCAATTGTTTTGGTTTATAAACAATCTTGGTATTCATTATCCATTTTTGAACAAGAGCATGATTTTCATTGCAGAGTACACGATTTTCATGCTTGCTCTATTCGTCCTAGTCCATTGGTTTTCCCGGAATGCCAAAAAACGAATAATGGTTATATGTGCTTCCCTCACTTTTCTCATCGCAGAACTTTTAGGAAAATTCGCAGGAACTCTGCATTCCAATCAGCAGCCTTTCGCTATGTTACAAGATGTTAACCAGCTTATTGAAAAAGCCGTCAATAATTCGTTTCCTAGTGACCACACGATCTTATTTTTTTCTTTTTGTATGACCTTTGCTATTTTTCATAAGAAAACAGCAATATTGTGGATTTCCATTGCCGTACTGGTAGGTATTTCACGTATTTGGGTTGGTGTACATTACCCGGCAGATATCTTTGTTGGGGCCTTAATCAGCTCAGTTACTGCCATTACTGTTTATATTACTTTAGGAAAATCATTATTAGTGGTCAAACTTCTCACCCGATATGAGAAAATAGAACGAAAGGTACTACTGTCCTCTACTAAATCTAAAGATTATTAAGCCTTTAAAAGCACGAATATACAGTGCTTTTTTTCTTAGGATCTTTTCTAAAACTTTGTTGCTTTTTGTACAATTATTCTTGGTGTACAACCAGTTTTAGAATCAAATTGAGGTTGGATTAGAAAAGAGCAACTCTCTTTATGTATAGTAATAATTAGATACTAAGGTAAAAATCCGGCTTTCTGAGATTTTTACGAGATAGCAACAATCTATACGAAAACAGCCTTTTGTTATGATAGTAGTAGTAAATCAGAGGAGTAATGGCTATGTTTAAAATAATGATGATAGAAGATGATAAGCAACTTGTTCGCCTATTAGAGGATTACTTAAAGAGATACGGCTTCAATACATATGCCGTAACAGATTTTGAACACGTGCGGAACCAATTTGAAGACTATGATCCTCATCTAGTGTTACTTGATGTGAACTTACCAAATTTTGACGGCTTCTACTGGTGTAGACAAATTCGCAGCATTTCGACATGTCCTGTAATATTCATTTCTGCCAGAGATAGTAAAATGGACCAGGTAATGGCTCTTGAGAATGGAGCGGATGATTATATCACTAAACCATTTGACTATGAGATTGTCCTTGCTAAAATTAACAGTCAAATACGTCGCGCTTACGGGACGTATGCCAATTCACAAAATGGACGGAAAACAACCATAGACGGGTTAACTCTTGATGTTGAGAGATTACGGTTAACTTTAGATGATAATGAAATAGAACTTAGTCACACGGAGGCAAAAATCCTGGATGAACTTCTTAACAAGATTGATTACGTGGTGAGCCGTGACCGATTATTAGAGAAGATCTGGGATGATCAAGCCTTTGTCGATGATAATACATTGAATGTGTACGTTGCCCGTGTACGAAAAAAACTGGCTTCCTTGAATATCATTAATTCTCTTCAAACAATACGTGGACAAGGATACCGCCTTCTTCCAAATTGGAGGGACAGAAAATGAAATTGTTTCTTCGGGATCACATTCCCCTTATTTTCATGTACTTTACCCAGCTTTTCCTAACAATGCTCATATATTGGCTTGATGGTCATGAAAATGTAAGCATTAGTTTATATGCGCTGCTTTTAAGCAGCTTTATATTGTTTGTTTATTTATTGTACCGCTATATGACGAATCGTTCCTTGTACACTCAGCTAGAGGAACCTTTGCAATCCATAGATGGGCACATTTCTCAAACTAGTCCATTATCAGAAGGACTACATCAATTGCTCAAAGATCAAGCAAGACATTATAAACATGAACTGCAGCAATATAAACAAAGGCTGGATTATCATATTTCTTTTATCCATCAATGGGTTCACCAAATGAAAACGCCCATATCAGTCATTCATTTACTCATTCAAGATGATGACACCGAGAAATCAAAAGAAATCGGGGATGAAATTGACCGCCTAAAAAAGGGACTGGAGACTGTACTTTATACAGCAAGATTAGATTCCTTTGAGCATGATTTTTATGTAGAAACCCTTCATTTAGAGAAAATCGTACGCTCTGTTACATCAAAGGAGAAAAGGCTGTTTATTCGAAAAAGAATATTCCCTTCTTTTCAATTTGAAAACAATATCAAGGTCGTTTCCGATGAAAAATGGTTGTCATTTATTATCACCCAGTTAGTGACGAATGCCATCCGCTATACCATTCAAGAAGGGAAGAAAATCCATTTTCATGCCTTCCAAAACAACACAGATACAATACTCGAAGTTCGCGACGAAGGAGTTGGTATTCCTCTTCATGACCTGCCACGTGTATTTGACCCCTATTTCACCGGAGAAAACGGCCGTAATTTTGAAGAATCAACCGGTATGGGATTATATTTAGTGAAACAAATTCTAGATAAGCTTGGTCATTCCATTGAGGTCGAATCCGATGTGTCCCTCGGCACGACTGTACGAATTAAGTTCTAGCTTAAATGAAGATGCCTATACGATGTTGTGGGCATCTTTTCGCACCTTATTATGGTACAAGCAGAAAATTACCTTACAAAAATGTAAGCTACTTGTAAGCTAAGTACATAGCCTTAGTTATCTATTATTTTATAAGATGATAACAGATAATCAATGAAGGAGTGACCAATGTGTCTATATTGCAAGTGAAACATGTTGAAAAGATATATGAAGGAAAAATTAATTATAAAGCAATTGATAATATCAGCTTTACCGCAGAAACTGGAGAGTTTGTCGGCATCATGGGTCCATCCGGGAGTGGTAAGACGACATTATTAAATATTATTGCAACCATTGATCAGCCAACTTCAGGTGAAGTGTTGATAAACAATAAAAATCCTCATAGATTAAACCGCAAAGAAGCAGCCTTATTCAGAAGACATGAATTAGGATTTGTATTTCAAAACTTTAATTTACTGGATACGTTAACAGTGGAAGAAAACATTGTCCTTCCTCTTACACTTGATGGAGTCAGCGTAAAAGAAATGATGGAGAAACTGCAGAATGTGACAAGCAAGCTTGGTATTGACCACATCCTTAAAAAACGAATTTACGAAATTTCCGGTGGTCAAATGCAGCGTACAGCAATTGCACGCGCTATCATCCACAATCCTTCCCTTATCTTAGCTGATGAGCCGACTGGTAACCTGGATTCTAAGGCATCAAAGGATGTAATGGAAACTCTTTCGACCATTAATAAAGATGAGAATGCATCAATTTTTATGGTGACACATGATCCGGTTGCTGCAAGCTATTGTGACCGTGTACTGTTTATAAAGGATGGGTGTTTCTATAATGAAATTTACCGAGGAGACAATCGACAAGCCTTTTTCCAAAAAATCATTGATATGCTTTCATTGTTAGGAGGCGAGAGCCGTGACCTTTCCTCAGTTCGTTATTAGAAATGTCTTACGAAACAAAAGAACTTACAGCGCCTACTTTTTTAGCAGTGCCTTTTCCGTTCTTATCTTTTTCGTCTTCTCTCTCTTTATCTTTCATCCTGATATTGATAGGGGCGTAACAGCAGCACTTGCTGTTCAAATGATGGGTGCAGCAGAAGTACTCATGTACGTGTTCTCCTTTATGTTTGTTTTGTATTCAGTCAGTACCTTTTTAAAAACGAGAAAACGTGAATTCGGTATTCTCATCATGCACGGCATGACAAGATCTCAACTTAATTGGATGGTATTTTTAGAGAATATGATCATCGGTGTAGGAGCTATTGCACTTGGAACTGGGTTAGGCATGCTAACCGGAAAATTATTTTTAATGATTGGCTCTAAAATGATCGGTATACCACCACTGGAATTTTACGTATCTAGTAAAGGATTGCTGTTAACGATTATAGCTTTTTTACTTCTTTTCCTTTTTATTTCAATTGCAACAACGTTTCTTGTTAAGACCAATAAATTACTAGATTTATTTCAATCCTATGAAAAACCTAAAACAGAACCGAAAGTTTCCAAGACATTGGCAGTTATTGCAGCGATGCTTCTATTCATAAGCTATTATCTAGCAGCAACCTCTTCGTTACAAACATTACTAATGAGAATGCTTCCGGTTATTGCCATGACAGTTATAGGAACGTACTTCTTTTACACACAGCTGTCCGTATTTATTATTAAACTGCTTCAGAAGAACCGTTTATTATTTTGGAGAAAGACTAACTTAGTGACCATTTCAAGTCTAGCCTACCGTCTCAAGGATAATGCCAGGATGTTCTTCATGGTTACAATTGTCTCTACTATTGCATTTTGCGCAGTCGGCTCACTAGCTTCTATTAATGTCATGACAAAAGAATTTATCATTAGTTTCCCGGCAGCTATTACGTATCTTTCTCAAGATCAACAGTCGGTCCACGAAGAGCACTTACAGCAAATAGAATCAGAATTAAACAAAAGAAATATATCATATGAATCGAATCAGGTACCGATTAAATTTGTTGAGGTTGCTTCGAATTCCGATTCATATCCTATTGATGAGCTTGTTGTAATTTCCTTCTCCAGTTACCAAAACATTGCACAAGCTGCAGGATTTCAACTTACTGAAACTCCGCTTCGTAAAAATGAAGTTTTGTCGATGAAGCAATCTCATTTAGATGTCTACGAATCAGAAAATTACACACTGAAGCAAGATAAACTAATACTTACTCACAAAAAAGCTACTGAACATGTTGTTGTTCCTTACACGCTTGTTCAAACCGATGGAATCGTGGTAAGTGATGAGTTATATGAAAAATTAGCTGCTTCAACTACCGGTCTACTGACTGGTTTCTATACTGATAATCTTGAAAAAACAGCCGGTATGGGTGGAAATCTCGTAAAGGATGGCCGGGCTTTCCTAGGTGTTACCAAGTCATATTCCATGACAGTCAGCGGAACTATGTATGAAGATCAGCTAAATATGTACAAGATGATGTTATTCGTTGCTCTATTAATGGGTGCAGTTTTCTTCATTGCAGCAGGAAGCTTTTTATATTTTAGACTATACTCAGACCTGGAATATGACCAGCGACTATATGTAACAATTAAGAAGGTCGGCTTAACGAATCAAGAATTAGATAAAATTGTCTCGAGGCAGCTTACTCTATTGTTCTTTGTTCCGTTTCTTGTTGCGGTCATACACAGTATTTTTGCCTTTATGGCGCTACAAAGTTTTTATGCAATATCAATTGCAACTGAGGTTTCTATTGTATTTGGCGGGTTCTTCCTTGCGCAACTGCTATACTTCCTACTCATTCGATCACGATATTTGCATAATTTAAAGAAAGCCATTGCGATATAAAATAAAGGCTCTTTATGTATAGTAGTATCTAAATACTAAGGTAAAACGATTTTTACAAAAAGCAACAATTTATACGAAAACAGTCAAAATTAAAAAGCCCATACGTGTTAATCGTCCCATTTTATAGTAGGGAATCACGTTTAGGGCTTTTTTTATATCGTTACATTCTCGGTTTCTTCTTTAAACAACACATCATTTAATGCAACCTGCAGGGTACCTTTAAACTCAGCTCTACCATAGAAGCCGTCTCCCTTTGATACCATTTGAGTTACGATTTCGGCACGTAATCCTGTCAAAATCGTTTTACATCCCATCATGGCAATTCCATCTATTATGGATAGAAGTCGTTGCATAATGTTATGGTCCATAGGTGGAACTCCTGATAAATCCATGATTAATGTTTGAATTCGCTGATTTTCAATTTCAACTAACACTTTTTCCTGTATTGTTCCAATTCGCAAATAATCAATAAATCCAATCAGCGGTAATATACAAATTGAACGGTTAATCGGAATGATTGGAACAGATAGATTTTCAACAAGTTGTCTCTGCTCTTCTAGCAATTCATCTTTATATTTCGTATAACTGATAAAGAATGTTGTTAAAAATTTATCAACCAGTTCATTTACCTTTTTTTCCGTATTATAAAAGTCTTCGATTACACTGTTGCTCCCGGAATCCACCTCATAGTTATATAAAAATAACCATACTGTTCTTCTAATTGCCTGTACCCACTCTAATTTAAAGGCTAATGTCAATGAATGCTTCGCCCACGCAATTCCTTCATACTTAGCAAAGCTCGTTAATTCATGCTCTCTCTCTTCAATGAGATACATCACAAGTTTGTTAGCATTGCTTAATAAGTTAATATTACCAATTTGATGTATTTCTTCAATTTTATCTCGTACATTTATTGCTTCATCTAGTAACTTCGCTTCAAAGTCTTTTTGATTATCTATAAAATAATCCTTTAACGTTGCAGATTCACTGAACGTAAGATTCAACTTCTTCACTCCTTTATTGTTTACTAGATTTACTAATCTAGGGATACGTATTGTAAATTTCGTCCCCTTGCCTACGACACTATCAACAGTAATCTTCCCTCCATGCTGGTAAATGACTGAAAATACTTGAGTAAGCCCCATTCCCGTACCATGGTCCTTCGTTGAGAAAAAAGGAGTACCGAGAAGTGTCAATTTTTCCTCTGGAATGCCAACACCCGTATCTTCAATCGTAACAATGACATCGTTGTCTTCCAAAAAATGAGTTAATGAAAGTTCACCTATTCCTTCAATTGACTCAATTGCATTTTTTATTAGGTTAAAAAAGGCCTTCTTGAATTGATTTTTCTTCCCAGTTACGACCATGTCTGTATTTTTGAAGTCTGTCTTGACATTTATGTTGTATAACTTGTCCTGAAACAAGTTCAATATCGATTCTAGTTCTACTGTTAAATTAAAACTTTGAAACTCTTCATCTTCTAAATCAGGCTTTGAAACTTGAAGCAAATTATTTAACGTGATTAAGGCATTATCTAACTCAGACTGGGCAATCTCAATATATTCATTCTTGCCATTTTCCTCTAGTAACTGAAGGAAACCTTTCACAGCCGTTAAGGGATTTCTTACTTCATGAGCAATTCCAGCTGCAATTTGCCCTACAGATGCTAATTGACTTAAATGATGAGTATTCTTCTCTGCTGATTCAACTTGTACTTTCTCATCTATTTCCATGTCGCTTCTCCCTTCCGTCACCGATCACTTCGGTTAATAGTTCCTCAAGATCTTTAATAAGACTTGGTTATTGTTTAATGCTGATGGTTTTGTCTTGGTTTGCATGGTAAGTATAGAAATAATTTCTGATAAGCGAAAAAATTACGTACACTCTTCCCATTCTACTAAAAATAGTATGAGAGATACAATACAAGTCTATCATTAACGAAAAAAAGTTGTATTATACATATATCTTTCCCAGGTTAATTCGTCATCTTTAGTTGATAAATTAAAAATCTCTCATTTTCATCTCCTGAAAAGATAGTTTGTAAAGGGATTTCTTTCAATAACTGAAATTGTGTTTCATTATCCAGATAGAAGATATAGTCTGTCGATGGATAGTATAGTACAATATCCACGGTCCGATTCACCTCTTCTACTGATCGCAAAATTTGATTTACAACCTTAATAAAGATTTGAACAGTAAAGGGATTAAAAAAGTAAAAGACTGTATCTTGAGGATTGATGGTGTACTCTTCTGCTAAACAACAGTAAAATTGTAGATTGTTTACTCTTCTTCTTGTTTTCAACTTATAGCTTTCTACATTATGCAGGGCTTCTTGATAGAACGCTTCATTCATCTCAATACCTGTAACAGTTGCATTACATACATAGTGAATAATAAAGTTTAGCCTGCCTTTCCCACAACCAAAGTCAACCACACCATCATTACTTCTTATGTCATAATGTCGTAGTAGCTCTTCAATGGCTACATACGGTGTTGGTTCATAACGGTGATAATGGATCGATTTTAGAAAACCCTTTTGTTCTCCACTCGTATGAATACCTAGCCTTTTTTCATAATCCACTTCTTGCACAAATTTCTCTCCTTCATAGTTGCTGTTTTTTCTAGGCTCTTTTGTAGTCATTGCTGCTATTAATAAGACTCTTTTCTAAAACTTTGTTGCTTTTTGTACAATTATTCTGGGTTTACAACCATTTTCAGAAGCAAATTGAGGGTGAATAAGTAAAGAGCGACTCTCTTTATGTATAGTTGTAATTTGTTTACTATGGTAAAAATCCGGCTTCCTGAGATTTTTACTAGAAAGCAACAATCTATGTGAAATATCTTTTTCTATTATTTCCTTATTCATAGTAAAATAAAAGAGGAAGACTTAGTCTCCCCCATTTTTATCTAGATAATTGAGTTTAT
Organism: Bacillus sp. BGMRC 2118; assembly: GCA_008364785.1. Lineage (GTDB taxonomy): Bacteria > Bacillota > Bacilli > Bacillales > SA4 > Bacillus_BS. The sequence continues at coordinate 62,055 of VTTJ01000009.1, forward strand.
GTAAAACAGCCTCTACAAATTTGAAGCATTTCTGGATATCGCTTTCCTGAGGCATTAGTTCAACCTTTAACGTAGCTGCTAATACGGTATGTTGAAATAGCATGTCTCTAAAAAAATTTACAGCTCCACAATAATTAGGATAAAAACGGTCTCCTGTTCCAAATACTCCTGTGACAATCGTTGATTGATTTAAGCATTCAAGCTTTGAATAGAGCTCAACCATTTCTTTAGGTATTTCTCCATTTCTCCACGTGTAGGTCCCAATTACTATCACATCACTTTGACAGATCGATTTCATGTTGAATTGATCAATTGAATGTACGGAAGTTTTGAGCAGCCCTTTTTTCATCAATATAAAGTAAATGTACATTGCTAAAGACTTTGTATTCCCTGTTTTAGATGTGTATACAATAGAGATAGTCGGTTGATTATAGTTCATCAAATCCATTTGCCTGAGACACCTTTGAATACGTTCTAGACTTTTGCTCAAAGAAATCTGACTTTGTTTCATTCATCATTTCATCACTATATACATGTATCCATGGCATAGGATTGTTTCTTTCCTGAAACAGATTCACCAATCCCAGTTGCCTTACTCGCTTATTAGCCAAATACTCTAGGTACAGTTCAAACTCCTCTAAATCAATTCCCTTAACATCCGATAAGATATATCGTGCCCATTCCATTTCTAGTTCTATAGCATTCCTGAGTGATTGATAGATATATTCAATATTCTCCTCAGTATGAAGTTCCTCGTTCTCCGTTAATAATATGCGTAAAAATTGCGACATAAAATAGGCATGTTGCATTTCATCTCTTTGAATATAGCTGATCATTGTACTCGTTTTCAGCATTTTCTGTTGTCTAGCTAAATGATAAAAAAACGCAAACCCTGCATAAAAATAAATTCCTTCTAGATTAATAGAGTTTACTGTCAGAGAAAATAAAGTTTGTGGCGTTGGGTGTTCTCGGAATTGTTCATATGCCTCTAGTATAAGCGCATTTCTCTTTTGAATGATTGGGTCTTTTAGTGCATGATTAAAGATAGCGTTTTGCTCCTGTATTGGAACAAGAGAACTTAAAATATAAGAATAAGACTCATTATGAACTGCTTCTTGTTGGGCGATCACCGCAAAGATTGCTTTAAAACTGGAATCTGTTACATAATCCATCACCGCACTCATTGTCGGAGTTTGCAAACTATCTAATGAAGCAAGCTGTGCATTGACTTTTAAGAAAATCTCTTGTTCTTTCGAGTCAAGTTCAATCCATTGCTTAATGTCATCCTGCATATTGACTTCTTGTGCTTTCCAAAAGTTTGATAGTAAAGTTTGATACAATTCATACATTTGTGGGTATGCCACGTCATTCCAGTTCAGTAATCCTGAGGAGATTCCATTTATAATTCCTGTTGATTTGTTCGGAAATTCCGGGTTTAAAAGTTTAATCTTATGCAGTTTTTTGATGGCCATTGTAATCCTCCCTTAACTATGACAAGCTTCACATTCATTTAGCTCTCCCTGTGACGTACTTCGAACATAATAAGTTGTTTTCATCCCGCTTCGCCAAGCTTCCAAATGAAGATTTAATAGTTCCCTGGCTTTAATGGTATGACCCACATATAAGTTAAAGCTAATGCCTTGATCAATATGTCTACCCCTGGCAGCGTTTTGTTTAATACTCCACCTTTGATCCAAAACATTTCTTGTTCTCAGGTAGACGCTATACGTGTTGTGATTGAGGTCCGGCGCTGTTACTTTAAATTTAAAGTTCTTCTTTTCTTCCGCATATTCAACCGCATAGATCGGATCTATTCCATCTGTTGAACCGCCAATTTTTGCTGTTGATGAATTAGGAGCGACAGCCATCATCCATCCATTACGGACTCCATATTTAGCTACCTTTTCTTTCAGTTCACACCACTTTTTCGAATCGTAGTTTCTTGTTACAAAATACTCACCTGTGTGCCACGCAGACCCTTCAAAACAGGAGTAGGTACCTTTTTCTTTCGCTAGCTCCATTGAAGCTTGTATTGTATAGTAGGCAATTTCTTCATACAATTTATCTGCATACGTGACAGCCTCTTCTGTCTCCCACTGTATCCCTTTTAAAGCAAGGAGATGATGCCAGCCAAATGTACCAAGTCCTACTGCTCGATACTTTTTATTTGTCTTCTTAGCTTGTCCTACTGAAATCGAATTGATATCAATCACATTATCTAGCATTCTCAATTGTATTCGAATTAATCTTTGCAGGTGCTCGGTGTTCTCGACTTTTGGTAGATTAATAGATGATAAGTTGCATACGACGAAATCCCCCGGTTTGCGAACAATAACCAGATTCCCATCTTCATTTTGATATTCTTCCACTAGAGTTGTTACGGACATATTTTGCGTAATTTCCGTACATAAGTTGCTACAGAAAATTGCAGTTCGCCCTCTACCCATGACGTGCTTATTTGGATTTTTCCGATTTACTTCATCTCTGTAAAATAAATATGGCGTACCTGTCTCTAATTGGGAAACCATGATTCTCGCCATAATATCCATCGCACGGTACGTTTTTCTCGGAAGGAGTGGATGATTACTTGCCTCTATGTATCTTGTAGTGAAATATTTCTCATCCTCTTCATCGTAGAAGTCTTCTAATCCTAAAGGATTTCCATCTTGATCTTTCCAACCCATTACTTGCTTTACTTGATGAGGACAAAACACATGCCACTCTCCAATGCTCCTTCCACTCTCATCTACTTCCTCCAGTTTCTCCATAAACAAGTCAGGAACACAAACACCTGTGAATACATCATGAGCCTTTCGTCTCTCATCTCCGTTGTTTGTTTTTAAATCGAGAAATCCATTCATAATGTCTTTATGAAAAACATCTAAATAGACAGCAATTGCACCTTGCCTTTGCCCTAATTGGTCTACACTGACGGCTGTATTATTTAGCTGTCTAATCCAAGGGACAATTCCAGAAGAATTTCCTTTGAAATTTTTTATATCAGAACCTAATGCTCTTACCTTTCCATAATAGACCCCTAATCCACCTCCATCCTTACTAAGCTTGGCTACATCCCAGTTGTTTAAATAGATGCTATCAAGTGAATCGTCTACTATATCTATAAAGCAAGATGATAATTGTCCAAACGTTTTACCTGCGTTTGCCAAGGTTGGAGTAGCAACTGTCATATATAAGTTACTTAATGACCAGTAAGCCTCCTTCACAAGCATGAGGCGTTTTTCTTTATCCTCATGTTGCATTAAAGTCATTGCAATAATCATAAATCGCTCTTGTGGCAGCTCGAAAATAGTCCCGTCATAATCTTTTGCCAAATATCGATCTGCTAGGAGGAAAAGACCGATATAAGTGAACAACTCATCATTTGTAGCATCAATTGTTCTACCTATCTCTTCTATCTCCTCCTTTGTATAATTTTCAAATAGGTTATCGCTGTACATTCCTTTTTCCGTAAAGCGTTTTATCAGTTCATAGAAGTTACCATATCTTTCTTCATGACTGTAGCCTCTAATACGAGATACCTGCTTATATAATTCATGTAAATAGAGTCTTGCAGCAACAAATGTCCAATTAGGTTGATCAATAGAGATGAGATGCAACGCATTTTCTATGAGTCGGTCTGGATATACGTCTTCAAAATCTTGCTGCTTAGTCAGCAGCGCATCATCTAAATCGTATATTTTAGTTATTTCCTCAATGTAATCCGTCATAGCTGACCGTACCCTATTCATCCCTTTTCACTTCCTGAAAGCTTCGTCATTTGAATTCGTCGTTCTCTTCTTTCTGCTGCATATGTCAACATCTCATGTTCTTCATCTGTTTCTGGTACAACTCCTGGAACAGGTGTAGGCTTGCCATCGTCTCCGATTGCAACCATCGTAAGAATAGAAGTGGTCGTCAACTTTTTTTGTCCAGTGTGTATTTCCTCACTTTGCACCTTTACATAAACCTCCATGGAAGTTCTTCCAGTTGAGATTACAATTCCTTCTAATAAGAGAATATCCCCTACCTTTGCTGAGGAGAGAAAATTCACAATATCGATGGAAGCCGTCACAACAGCTCTCTTGCTGTGCTTCATCGCTGCTATGGCCGCAATTTCATCAATATACGCTAATACCTTCCCCCCAAATATGGATCCCAAATGATTCGTATCAGGTGGTAAAACAAGCTTCGTTTGAATGGTACGTGATACATTAGATGATAGTTTTTCTGTCATAACATCCCTACTCTCTTTTTTACTTTTTTTCAGGAATAGAAAATAAAAAAAATCCACCTTCTAGTGAAGATGGATTTTGTAAGATGTATCAAAACATACATAAATAACACTGACATGCATCAGTCAATTTACATACCCTTCTATCCTACCTTCTCAACTCCCGAAGAAGATCATACAAAACAAAATTGGCAGGTCTCCTGACTTGTGCTTCTTCCTACTCTAAGCCTTCCCATCCTAAGACAGTGGTATTCTTATTTCGTCGACACTTACAGTTGCGGGTACAGTTCTGGATTTCAACCAGATTCCCTATTAAGTCTATTAGACACCAATTCCATCGGTATTAACTATATTTAGTTATTAACATTAAACCAAACACAATATATTGTGCAATATTAAGTTTAGTATAGTTTTCCAATTCTCGCAACTATGTAAAATAAAATTGACAAAATTATTTCTAAACGATTATTATGCAAGTATTAGTAATAGATTACTAGGGGGCTAACATGAACCTATATTTAACTGAAATTACAAAGGAAAACTTTTTCGATGTGATAAATTTAAAATCTTCTAAAGAACAAGAAGAGAAGTTTCAACTATTTGAACGGTGGGTTGGATCCAATGCCTTTTTTATTGCAATGGGGTCTGTGTATGGTTTTGTGAATCGTGCAATTTATGACGGAGATACATTGATTGGATTTGCTTCACATGGACTGGATGAGGAAAGTAACCGCTACGAAATGATTAGCATTATGCTTGGTCATAAATATCAGGGAAAAGGTTACGGAAAAGCTACACTTCAACTCGTGCTTGAGGAAATGATTGAAATGTATAAATGTAAGGAAATCTTCTTGACCGTTATACCAGAAAACGAAGATGCTATACGTGTATATGAGGCACTTGGATTTAAAAATACAGGAGAAATTTTTAAGGCGCATCATGATGAACTTGTGTTTAAGTTAATCGTAGAAAAGTAGGCCATGAATTAAAAGAACAGAACGTATCCCTAAGGGAAAGTTCTGTTCGTTTTTTTATACACTCCATTAGCATTTACAAACCATTAGCAAATTGCCGTCCGGATCTTGAAAATGAAAGTAATGTTCAAACTGTATATCTGTCACGATAGCTACAGCTTTATTTTGTAAATATCGATAGGATTCTTTAATATCAGTAGAATTAAAATGAAACAATGGTGTCTTGATTAGATTTTGCTCTGAATAAATTTTACTATCTAACACGATGTTTATTCCCTGTAGAGGAATGACATAGATGTGTTCAAATTGAATTTCTTCCTTTTCCTCTATATGTAAAATATCACAATACCAATCTCTTGCTTTCTCAATATTACTAACAGGGATAAATATTGCACCAACCTGTCTACCTATCATATGAATTCTCCTCTCTCTTCATAAAAGATGTGCTATATCTCAATTACCTAATTGGTATATTCATCTATATTGAGCAATATATAGATTTCAAGGTAGTCCATCATTCCCTTTAACGATGAGTTCAAGCATTTATAGTAATATATTCATTCAACAAATTATACCAATCTCCTGTAAAGTATTAAATGGAAGAGGAAAAATGAAAGACTAAGCGATTGCCACTTCAATTTTTGTGTACAAGATGATTGGCTGTTACAAGTTCATCTAAAGCAATCATTTCAATTTGGTCTCTTTGTATAGAATTATGTTTCGTAAGGATGTTCTCACCTCAAATGTTTATCAACTTCTATTTTTAAAGGAGAATATGTTAAAAGACAGTTCCTAGTTTTAGTAATAGATTGTAGTGGAATGGCATTCGACTCCTGCGGGAGCAGTGGGACAGGTGAGACCCCGCAGGCGGAACGGCGAGGAGGCTCACCGCCCACCCCGCGGAAAGCGAGTGCCATGGAGCGGAAATCACCAAGTTTTACAGTAATATTAATAAATAAGAAAAAGACTGCAGACAACTCAAAGTATTTGAGTTTGTCTACAGTCTGAAAGGAAGTACTATTTAGAACTGCCTTTCTCTTCACAATATTAATCTTTGAACCTACTTTAGTTTACAACTTCAACTCTGTGCAAGAGCTTCTCCATTTCCTCACGGTTAACGGGAGGACTGAATAAGTAACCTTGAATCTCATCACAGCCCATCTGTGAGAGAAGGTTGCGTTCAAATTCTGTCTCGACACCTTCTGCGACTACGTTCAGTTTTAGACCATGAGCAATTTCAAAGATCGATCTAACTAATAGCTGCTGTTTCTCATGTTGATCTATATCTTTGATAAATTGGCGGTCAATCTTAATCTCATCCATCGGTAGTTTCAACAACTGATACAGAGATGAAAATCCCTTTCCAAAGTCATCAATGGAAATGTGTACACCTAATTCCTTTAGCCTTTGGATGACTTCCGCTACATGCTGAGGATTTTTAATAAAGACACTTTCCGTAATTTCTAGCTTTAAGTCTTTCGGGTTTAAACCAGTTTCATCTAGTGCCTTTCTCACCATTGCCACTAAATAATCCTGTTGGAAATGCTTTGCCGAGATATTCACCGAGATTGGTACATGCTGCAATCCTTGATCTTGCCACTTTTTATTTTGTTTGCATGCCTCGATGAGTGACCATTCATCAATTTGAAAAATTAATCCTATTTCTTCTGCTATTGGAATAAATATTCCTGGTGAGACAAATCCTAGCTTCGGATCGTTCCAGCGTAATAAGGCTTCCATGCTCGTAATTTTTCCACCCATCGTTTTCGGTTGGTAATATTGTTCAAATCCACCTTTATCCACAACCGAACGGAGAGCATTTTCAATCACTAGCCGCTTCTGGAATTTATCCCTCATCGTGTCATGATAAAATTGTGCAACATTACCTCCCTTTTCCTTTGATATGTACATCGCTATATCTGCAAATTTCACTAGTGTATCTAAATCTGTCGCATCATCAGGATACATACTCACACCAACACTCGCGGTAATATACAGCATTTGACCGTTGATTTCAAAGAAGGTCGAAAATTCTCTTAACACTGCATCCACTGTTTCTTGAACCTCATCAACATGATGTACACGATCTACGATGACAAATTCATCGCCACCAAGACGAAATATCTCTCTTCTCTCTTGTTGGAGGTGACTTAATTTAGTTGCTGTTAGTTGAAGAAGCAAATCTCCAGCATCATGACCTAACGTATCATTTATTTGCTTAAATTGATTTAAGTCTAAAAAGATAATCGCAATTCTTTCAGTTGCATCTACTTGTATTAAGTCTTTTACATACTTTTGAAAGAAATGACGGTTAGGCAGATGAGTTAAGCTGTCATAAAAGGCTAATTGATGCAACTTGTCCTCAGACTCCTGCAGTTTTTCTTTTTGCTTACTCAGTCTTTTATTCATTTCAATACTTTCTGTGAAGAGTTCTTTTAGCTTATCTGCCATTTCCCGCAGGTTACTGCTGATTAGTCGCAGCTCTGCTATTGTGCTCTGTGGCCATTCAATCTTTTCAAAAGTGCGCAGCTTTTCTGGTAATCCTGTCGTTACTTTTGTCAAGCTGCTTAAATTTTGGGTTAACACCCTCGTAACACTCATGACTAGTAAAATTGCAATCAATGAAAATAGCCCTAAATACTTGATCTGTTCAATCGTCACCTTGAAGATTTGCTCTTGAGATTTTGACATAGGAAATTGAATGACTACCTGAATCGGTACACTGTCTAGTTGCTTTGAATAAATATATTGCCCTCGACTCCATTGAATGATAGGCTGGTTAGTTGAGCCTTTTGGCAAGGCTTCATAATAATCTGAAGATACTTGTTTAAAATTGTAGTGATTCTGCCAATCATACGTTGTTTGAACACGAACATTCCGTATCGTTGAGGCAAGCACATGATTGGAGTTTGTTAAAATAATAATATTCGATTCTTGCATTCTATGTCGTTGAATTAGTTCTCCCAATTCACTCGATTGGAACACTTCATTAATTGCCAGATGTTGAAAATCATCCTTTTTCCAGTACTCCAGCTCTCTCTCCATCCGGTTTACAATCATCTCAGCACTAACTATTTGATTGCGAGTGGTTGTATCATGCGTATTCCACGTGTTCGAAATTACACTGATGAAAAAAGGAACAAGTATTGCAAATATCGTAATTTGAGTGAGAAATTGATGTACCGAAACGTTATTTTTGTTTAATCTATTATTTTTAGTAAATTTGTAAAATGGAAAATAGGCTAGGAGCATATCTGCTATTAACACGTTAAATAAGCCATTAACGATTGATTTACTGATTTGAAAATACAAGGCATCCCCTGATATGGATATATAATGTAGGGCATATAACATAATGGCACCAAGTGATATCCAAAAGAGAACATCCACGAAGAACATTTTTGCTTTTCTTCCTTTTAAGAAAAAGGAACCAACAAAAATAATTTCTATAACACTGACCAGATTTGATGCAATATTCATCGTTTCCTTCGGTACAAATAAAAGAGATGTAAGGCCGACAATCACTGCAGCACGTAAGCCGAAAATCCGAAGTAAAACAAATAAAAATATTGTAGAGAATGTAAGTGAGATACCATAAACAAACGTTAAATTAAATTTTGTTGTGATAAACACTAGACTAATGAGAGTTAATAATAAAATTATTTCACTGTTTATATGTTTCTTTAACTTAAGCATTTTCTGTCTCCAATTCACACGTTCAAAGAAAATTTTGCCATTATATGTCGATGTTTATCATACCATACAGACAATACTTTGGATATATTTGCAAATTGGATAGAACTTATGTATTTTGTAATTCGTTCTATGTGCTAAATGTAATAGTTCCGGAACTCATTGCAAATTCCGGAACCACGTATTACTTCCTTATTCTTTTTTCCATGACCGCCTCGGTGACGACATTGTACATTGCTTCCACACCTTTACTATTTGACTCAAAATGGTAGGCATGATCGGCATGTATTCCTATAAGATCTGCTTCCTTAGCAACATCAATATTTGCTCCCATAAATATGAAATCCCACTTATATTTTTCCTGTTGATGACGAATAAGCTCTTTTACCTTCGTATACGTAAATTCTCGGCTTGCATTTTCCATCCCATCAGTTGTGATGACAAAGATGACTTTTTCTGATCGCTCATCCTCATGAGTTTTCGATAGCCTTAAGCCTACATCTAATATCGTCTTCCCCACAGCGTCAAGCAATGCAGTACACCCTCTTACATAATATTGATCACTCGTTAGTTTTACATCATGAGCATCCACTCCGTTCCAAAGTATTTCATACTCATCATCAAATAATACGGCTGTCAGCTTCGTTGGCCCCATTTGACATTGCCTCTTTATAAACCCATTAAATCCTCCAATTGTATCATCCTCTAATCCTCCCATTGACCCACTTCTGTCTAGTAAAAAAATAAGCTCTGTGCTGTTTTTCAAAGTAAACCCTCTCCCTTTCCTTATCATGTTATAATCATAATGAAAATGGATCATGATATGGTCGCCTGTAAAGCGACATTTAGGGAGGTTTTGCCGAATGCTAGATCAAACCCTTTTACGAGAGCTAGAAAGCTACATTCACTTACATACAAACGTGATGCTTACCTTACAAAAATCAGCAGAGTTTAATGTATATGAATATGAAGAAATGCATTCAATAGAGCTGGAACTATTTATTAAGGAAAAAAGACAGCCTTCCTTTAAGGAAGTATTGTTTCGCTTCATAGATGAGAAAGAAAATGTTAGTGATGCTGAGATTTATACGCGAGCAGGCATGGACAGGAGACACTTCTCAAAAATTAGATCCACTCCAGGTTACAAGCCTAAAAAAAGCACAGTAGCTGCGCTCTGCTTGGCACTTGAACTGAGTGTAGAAGATACAGATACCCTTTTGAATTCAGCTGGTTATTCACTAACCGACAATGATACGTCAGATTTAATTCTCCAGTTTTTCATTGAAAAGGAGATGTACGACTTACAGGAAGTAAATCTTGCATTAGACCACTTTAGTATGAAAACAATACCGTAAGAGAAAATAATGGTACTATAGAGATGGATCAATAAACACAAATATTTAGACAGCGTAGGTGACGAGATATGTTAGAAATTAAAACTTCGGATGTAAGCGATGGAGAATTTAATAGAGGTGTCTTCGCAACACAAGATTTAAAAAAGGGACAATTGATTCACGTAGCACCGGTGATTCCGTACCCAAACGAGCAGCATCAGCACATAGAAAAAACACTACTTGAGGATTATGTATTTGAATACGGCGTAAACCACTGTGCTCTTTTATTAGGTTATGGAATGCTATTCAATCATTCATATGAACCAAATGCCTATTATGAAATTGTATTTGAGAATCACTCTTTTGAATTCTTCGCTTACCGAGATATAAAAGCTGGTGAAGAAGTTTTCATTAACTATAACGGTGAAGTGGACGATAACGAACCGCTTTGGTTTAACAAGGACAAAGAAGAAGAATAAGGAAAAGGCGTATTCCATACTAAACAGGAATACGCTTTCTTGTTTTACTGACCTTCATTAAATATAGTACATACTTCATAAACCTTCTGTGCATTATATTTAAATCCGATATATTGATAGTTTTGCTTTCGATACATGTCACGCGGTGTATCTTCGCCATCAGCTACTAAAATTACGGTCTTATCGTTATACATATCCATAACAAGCCTTTGTAATCTACTACCAATCCCTTTTCGTTGAAACTCGTCGTCTACAACTAAATCATCAATCTCTGCATATTCATCAGAAATAATGACTTGAACAGAACCAGCAGGCGTTCCTTGATAGTAGGCAAGTATTTGAACAATGTTTGGATTTTCAAAGTTTCGTTTATGAAGACCTACCTTTTGATCCGCAAACTCCTCACCGAATGTTAAATCCTGTTCATATTGAAGCTTTAAGAACACATCGAAAATCTCGCTAGTCACAACTTTTATTTCAATATCAGGATGCTTGCCAACGTTTGGAAAGTGATCTGGCCTAATTGCATACAGCTCATAAAATCCAATATCGTAATTCTCATTCGTTAAATAAGCCGTTACCTCTTCAGATATCTTCTCATTCTCAGGAAAAGCAAATTTCACATGCTTCTGTCCTCGTTGCATATGAAATTCTCTTAAAAAGTCTGCTGCTTTTTTGAATTCCTCTACTGTAGGCATTTTCTTAAATTCTATGAAGTTACTATCATATCGTTTTAACATTTCTGGATAGTGAAAATGTCGATATAACTCATTTTCAGCATATATTGTAGCAGGATTATCGATATGATCAAATGTGATCTGTTTCATTGGTCTTGCTCCTTTATTTTTAGTTATTATTATTATACTATTTTCCAATTTATAGTGTGTGAATTTTTAAATGACGTGTTATTTGGACCAGTTCTGTATTATTTTGGACGAGTTTTCGAAGGTATTGGACAAGTTTCCAAATATTTTGGACGACTTTCTTCATTTTTTGGACTCATTTACAAATAGTGGAAGTAACTAAGCCGAAAGAGGCAACCCGACCTTTCGTCGGATTGCCAGCATCACACTTCAATGATAATCGGAAGAATCATCGGCTTGCGCTTTGTTTTCTCATAAAGGAATTGACCAACTGCTTTCTTCACATCTTGCTTGATTACGCCCCATTGACTGCGTTCAGAGGTTTTGATGTCACCTACCGTATGTTTAATTAACCGATTAACATCTCGAAGCAACTGTTCTGAGTCCTTTACAAACACAAAGCCACGTGTAATTGTGTCCGGATTGGAAATGAGTTTTCGCTCTGATTTGCTCATCGTCAACACAACAACGAGCATACCGTCTTCTGATAGCTGCCTACGGTCACGTAGTACTATTTCACCTACATCCCCAACACCCACACCGTCTACATAGGTGTTACCTGCTTGTACTTTGCGTGTTTGGCGAGCTTCTCCATTTTTGATGTCAACTACATCACCATTTTCCAATAGAAATGAATGACCGGCTTCTACACCAACCGACTCAGCTAGTAACCGGTGGTGATGCAGCATCCGTAGTTCACCGTGAATTGGCACGAAGTATTTAGGCTTCATTAATGTAAGCATTAATTTTAGGTCTTCTTGATAACCGTGTCCGGAAACATGCATGCCCGTCGTACTGCCTGTACCATAAATGACTTTTGCACCAATTGAGTAGAGGTTATCAATAATTCGTGTTACATTTCGTTCATTTCCAGGTATCGGACCTGCGGCAAATATCACGGTATCTCCACGGTGAATATCAACTCCGCGGAAATTCCCGGTTGATAGACGGGCAAGTGCTGCCATCGGTTCACCTTGACTTCCTGTACAGAGAATCGTTACCTTCTCTGGAGGATAGTCGTTAATTTCCTGCTGATCAATAATCATTCCTTCTGGCACATCTAAATATCCTCGTTCAATTGCTACATCTACGACATTTACCATACTTCGTCCAAGTAGAGCCAACTTACGATTTGTACGAATGGTGGCTTCGACCACCTGCTGCACGCGATTCACATTAGAAGCAAACGTTGTCACAATTATTTTTCCTTCCGCCTTTAAAAAGGCTTCCATCACATGTTCGCCAACAATACGTTCGGATGGAGATAATCCCGGACGCTCTGCATTCGTACTCTCAGATAAAAGAAGCAACACGCCTTTATTACCGATCTCAGCCATTTTATGAATATCTGCATACTGTTGATTAACGGGAGTTAAATCAAACTTAAAATCACCTGTATGTACGATATTACCTTCTGGTGTAGTAAATAAAATCCCTATACAATCTGGAATACTATGATTCACCTTAAAAAAGCTTATCTTTACTTTACCGATTTCAATTTCCTTTTCGGAGTTAATCTCATGTAGTTCTGTTTCCCGCAATAGCTTATGTTCTGTAAGCTTCAGCTCAATTAACCCTAATGTAAATCGTGTTGCATAAACGGGTACATTTAGCTTTTTTAAAAAATATGGGATGCCACCAATATGATCTTCATGACCATGAGTAACAAGAAGTGCTTTCACTTTTTCCTTATTATCTTCTAAGTAACTTAAGTCTGGAATGATTAAATCAATACCAAGTAAACTCTCATCAGGAAACTTATTTCCGCAATCAATAATGATAATGTCATCTTCGTATTGAATTGCGTACATGTTTTTCCCAACCTCATGTAAGCCGCCTAATGCAAATACTGACAATGTACTCAAGGTAAGTACCTCCTACGTTTCATAATACTGTTAGTATGTTCCTTTCGTTTTCATTTATTATTAGGATACAAAAATAGACGACCGAAATATATTCGGTCGTCCTCACCTTATTTCATTGCTTTACTTACCTTTAGCTTCTTGCCCTTGACAGTTGTATGCTCCATTGCCTGCAGGACTAATGAGCCTTTTCCATTTAAGATATCCACATACGTTAAGTTATCTTGAATATTGATGATTCCAATGTCCTCTGAAGTAACACCCGGAATATTAGAAAGGGTTCCGACAAAATCCACCGCTCTAAATTTCTTCTTCTTTCCGCCACTAAAGTGAAGCTTCATAATATCTTGGTTTATTCTTGCTGTTTTGTTATTTCTTACAACTCGGCGTCCACCGATTTTTTCCTCAAAAGCGGCCAATCCTTTAGACACTTCTTGTTTCGTCGGAGCAGCCATTCGTGGAAGTTCAAAACCAACGTAACGTTCAATGGCTCTCACAAACTTTGCTTCATTCGGTGTTGCAAACGTAATTGCCTTTCCTTTATTACCCGCTCTTCCTGTTCTGCCCGTACGGTGTACATAGCTTTCTTTTTCAAATGGAACATCATAATTGATAATAAGTGTAACATTATCAATGTCAATTCCTCTAGCTGCAACATCAGTTGCAATGAGATAACGGAAGTTCCCCGCTTTAAAGCCATCCATAACAGCAAATCGGTCTTCTTGGAGCAAACCGCCATGTAGTCGTTCACAAGAATAATTAGCTTCCTCCAATTCCTTGTAAACTGTTTCTACATGTTCCTTCGTTTTACAGAAGATGATACAGCTTTCAGGATTTTCCACTACTGTTACATCCTTTAATACTGAAATCTTCTCTTCTTCATTCACTTCTAGTAGAAAGTGTTCAATGCTATCAGTTGTAATCTCGGAAGGTGCAATTTCAATATGAACAGGTTCCTTCATATACTTATAACAAAGGGTCTCAACGTCTTTTGGCAAAGTTGCAGAGAAAACCATTGTCACACGATCTAAAGGAAGCTGCTTTATTATTTCTTCTACCTTGTCAATAAAGCCCATATTTAACATTTCATCTGCTTCGTCAATGATTAAGTATTTTACTTTGTCTAAAGACAACGTGCCACGATCTATGTGATCAATCATTCTCCCTGGTGTGCCCACAACAACGTGTGTCTTTTGCTTTAATTCTTCCTTTTGTCTCGCAAAGGGTTCCTTCCCATAAACAGCCATCGCCTTAATACGCTTAAACCTGCCAATGTTCGTGATATCTTCTCGAACTTGAACAGCAAGTTCTCTCGTCGGGGTTAGAATAATGGCTTGTGGTAATTTTTCCTCCCATTGAATAAGTTCACAGATCGGTATACCAAAAGAGGCTGTTTTTCCGCTTCCTGTCTGTGATTTCACAACTAAATCCTTCTGCTCCAACGCCTGTGGTATCACTTCACGCTGAACCTCAGTAGGGTTTTCATATTTTAATACGTTCAATGCTCGTTTAATTTCATCACTTAACTGATAATCGTTAAAATTCATGTCGCAACCTCATTATCTTTTATTATCCGACTTCTTTATAGGATTCTCACAGAAAACGATCATATACAAATTTCGAATATGTTCATTATACTTGATAGATGAATTGGGCGACGTTTATTTTTTTCATTTACTATTTAACGTCATCTAAAATGTGATGCCATAGACAAACATTCCTTAAGAAACAATAAAAAAGACTCCGACTACATGACAGAGTCTTTCTGTTAGGCTCTTTTCTAAAACATTTTTGCTTTTCGTACAATTAATCTGGATGTACAACCAGTTTTAGAAGCAATTGAGGTTGGATTAGAAAAGAGCAAATACCTATATGTATAGAAGTATCTAAATACTAAGGTAAAATTCCGGCTTCCTGAGATTTTTACTAGAAAGCAACAATCTATACGAAATAAGCCTTCCGTTATTATCCTTGCAATTTAAAAGGAGTAAGCTGTTCTTTTATAAACGTAACCTTCATTACACTTCTAATCAGGAGAAAGCCAATAACTGCACCCAGAGTATTGGCCAGTAAGTCATTAATATCTGTACTTCTACCACTTCCCAGCGTTATCTTTATCACACTTTGAATGAGTTCAATACCCAAGCAAGAATAGAACCCAATTTGCGCAATCCGTTTAACCGATTTAACACCTTGATTTAGTAATGGTAAAAACATGCCGAGTGGTATGAACATGATGATATTTAATAGAAAGGTTTTAGCATCGATTGTTAGAATTGGTATATAATTAATCGTTTGATACCACGGTGTCTGATTGGCGTAAATTCCGATATTTACTTCTAACGGAAAGAACGTGAAATGAATAACACCTGCTACATAAACAGCAAACGCAGTGAGAAGAGTCATCTGCCTTAACATCAATTTTTTACCTTTTACTATCATTACGACTAAAAAAATTAAGAATGCCGGAGCAAGTACTGGCCATGATTCCAGGGTAAACATAATAGAATCTTTCATGAAAATTCCTCCTTGTATTGACTATGTTCTATCACTATAGCCAAAACTTCTGAAGAATTAGGAGGCAAATTTCTTAATAATTTCTTAATTTACGATTGTGAATATAAAAAAACTGAGCAGCTTACACCTGCTCAGTTTTCTTAGGGCTCTTTTCGTAAGGCTGTTTTTGTATAGATTGTTGCTATCCGTAAAAATCCCAAAAGCCGGATTTTTACCTTAGTATCTAGGTGCTTCTATACATTAAGAGAGTTGCTCTTTTCTAATCCAACCTCGTTTTGCTTCTAAAACTGGGTTGTCCACTCAGTTTAAGTGTACGAAAAGTAACAAAGTTTTAGAAAAGAGCCTTTAGTAAACATTGTTGGTATATATCAAATAAAGGCATCATTATCATCTAAATATAGATTAAATATTAATTCTATGACGAAAAGATGCCCCGAAACCCTGAGACTAACGTGCTACTTGCCTTAACCAAAAACAACAATCTATGCGCAAATAGCCTTTCTTAAATTATATTGTGATGGTACGGCCTGTTTCTGCTGCTTCCATCATACCCAGTATTACTTTTAAGGAAGATAACCCGTCTTCACCTTTAACAGGTGGAGTTTGATTTAGTCGTATGCAATCAATAAAGGCATCTATGATTCCACTGTTTGTCTGGTTGTTATTTGTTTGGATATCTTCAAGCTTATAATAGACTTTTTCTCCATCTCTATTAAGCACTTCTAATTGATATTCATCACTATGATAAATCTTTACTATTCCCTTTTCACAGTAGATTACTGTACTATTATCCTCTTCTCCGTAATATGTCCATGAAAAGGCGGCTGTTCCAAGATATCCTTTTCTCGTTCTTAAGCTGGCCACCAGATTATCACATACTTCGATTGGCTCACCTTTTTCATCTTTTTTATTTAGTGCACCTTGGAATGCATTTACTTGTGAAACTTGATCATCTAACAGAAACTGTATTAAATCTATCTTATGAATTCCTAAATCACCTGCAACACCGAGCCCTGACCTTTCTCTTTTAAAAAACCAGGTTGAATTTGACTTATTTACACCCCAAGTTTCTGGACCAGCATGACCAAAGGTTGTACGAAAGCTTAGTACTTCTCCGAGTTCTTTATTTTGAATAATTTCTTTTGCTTTTTGGTGTGCCCTTGTGAAGCGTTGATTATGCCCAATCATTAACTTCATACCTGACTTCTTCCCGGCAGCAAGTATTTCTTTTGTGTGCTCAATCGTTAATGAAATAGGCTTCTCGCACAACACGTGCTTTCCACTATTCAGTGCTTGAGTCGAGAATATATGATGAGATTCATTTGAAGAACAATCACTAATCGCTTGTATCGTTGGATCCTCCATTAATTCTTCTACCGTTCGGACTACGCTTCCTCCAAACATCTGGGCTAGTTGCTCAGCTCTTTCAACATTACGATCATAAAAGACAATTTCATCTACGTATGGATTTGCTTTATACTCTGGTGCATGACGAAATTTCGTAATGGAGCCACACCCGATAATTCCTACCTTCATTCCCAATGAAATCCCTCCTATTCTCTCTTCTGGAATACAACCGCTACGATAATAATTAAACCTTTTACAAATCCTTGAAGATGTGGTGAAACATTCATTAAGTTCATCATGTTATTCAAAATTCCTAAAATAAGAACTCCAAAAAATGTACCAATGATTTTCCCTCGACCACCCGTCATCCTTGTTCCACCAATAATAACGGCTGCAATTGCATCTAATTCATATTGAACACCTGAACTGGAAGACGAAATTGAGTTTAAACGTGAAGTTTCAATAACAGCTGCAACACTCACTAACAGTCCAGCCAAGCTGTATACCCCAATCTTAATACGATCCACACGGATTGCAGAAAGAAGTGCTGCTTTCTCATTACTTCCAAGTGCATACACATAACGTCCAAAACGCGTCTTATGCATAAGAATATATACAAGGGCTGTCATAATTAGAAAAATAATAATTGGATAGTCAATAATCCATAGTTCACTGTTTGCAATAGCAGTAAAGCTTGATACTTCTCCCGAAATACTTCCACCTTCAGCAATATATAAGGCAATTGATCTTGCACCCGCCATCATACCTAACGTAGCGATGAATGATGCTATTCTTCCCTTTGCTACCATCAACCCATTCAAAAACCCTACAAAAGCACCTGTAATTAGTGCGGTTAACAAGGCAACAAATATACTTCCTGTTGCATTAAGTGTTAGCACCGTAATGACTCCAACGAGTACCAACACTGATCCGACGGATAAATCAATTCCACCTGATAACATTACAACCGTCATACCTAGCGCAACAATACCAATAATCGATACTTGCATTAATATATTTAATTGATTGTTGATATCTAAGAATCTAGGACTCAGGATGGATGCAGCAATAAATATAACTAGAAATGCAATAATGACACTATACTCTGACCAAAGCCATGAAAGGCGACTTTTTGTCGTTTTATTTTGCAATTGTACTGGATTTACATTTGAATTAGCCACTATTTAGGCCCCCCTTTTTGATCCCGTTGCATAACTCATAATCTCATCTTCGGTTGCCTCCGCTCCATTAAAGCGAGCGGTGATTTCACCTTGATACATAACATTGATGTTGTGACATACTTTAAGTACTTCAGGGGCTTCTGATGAAAGAATGATAATCGCTTTCCCTTGCTCAGCCAAGGAGATGATATGTTGATAGATTTCTTGTTTTGCTCCAACATCTATCCCTTGTGTTGGATTATCAAAAATCATAATATCGGTATCTACTTCAAGCCATTTGGCAATAATGACTTTTTGTTGATTCCCGCCACTTAGCTTATCAATTGTGATTGTTGGATTGTGAACCTTAATATTCAACTTTTCCTTATATTGCTGAAACTTTTCCTTTTCTATCTTATCCTGGATAAAGCCATTTTTTTCAAAGTGGCCGATCGAAGATAAACTCATATTATGGATCACACTTAAATCTTTAATAATGGCATTTTCTTTACGATCCTTTGGTACTAATCCCACACCCGCTTTCACCGCTTGACGTGGGTGATCTATTTTTACCAGCTGGTTATTAATTTTGATTTCACCAGTGTATTTTTTTCGATAGCCAAATATACTCTCAAACAGCTCTGTTCTTCCGTCTCCAGCAAGACCTGTAAAACCTAGAATCTCACCTTTTCTAATTGAAAAATTTATATCTTTATATAAACCCTGACTAGATAGATTGTTAACTTCTAGAAGAACATCACCAAAATTATTACTCTTTACGAGTCGATCTTCCGATATAGACTTCCCTACCATAAGCTTCGTAATCGAATCTAAATTCTCATTTTTAATACTTCCGTTACCGACAACTTCCCCGTCACGTAAAACCGTGTATACATCACATATTTCCTTAATTTCTTTTAATTTGTGAGAAATATAGATAATAGATACTCCCGAGTTTTTTAGATTTCTCATTAAGTCAAATAAACGCGATACTTCATGTTCGGCTAAAGACGCAGTTGGTTCATCCATTATGATGAGTTTAGAGTTATGTAGCAGTGCTTTTGCTATTTCTATCAGTTGCTTGTATGAAGTATCAAGGTTTCGAACGTATTCTTTCGGGTTAATTTCTACTCCAAGCTTCCCTAAAATCTCAGAAGTCTTCTTACACATTTCTTCTACTTTTAAAAAACCGATTTTATTTCGTAGCTCTGTACCTAAAAACATATTTTCATAAACTCTAAGGTCACCAACGACATTTAGTTCCTGGTGAATAAAGCTTATCCCTTGTTCCATTGATATTCTCGGATTTGCCATCTTCACTACGTTTCCATATATGTGAATAAATCCGTTATCAGGCTGATGCACGCCACCTAAAATATTCATTAAGGTAGATTTTCCTGCCCCATTCTCTCCTAGCAACGCATGTATCTCGCCTTCTTGTACTTGCAAGGATACATTTTTTAAAACCTGTACTCCATTAAATGATTTTTCAATATTGTTCATCATCATGAAAGGATTAATAGACATTTGATTATCCCCCCTATATAGGAAAAGAGGAAATACAATTCTAGCATTTCGCATGAAATTGTATCTCCTTTTCACTTAATTAAAATTTTGAATCCGCATCATAATGCTCATCAACATTCTCTTTTGTTACTTTTGTAGCTTCTTTAACAACCATGGTTTCTGCCGGATCATTTCCTTTTGCTAGATCTGCAGCAATTTTCACTGCGTCTTCAACCATTGTTGGTGAATATAAGAATGTAGCTGTAATTAGACCATCTTCTTTAATGTTTTCAAATACAGCCTTACCACCACCAGCACCTGTTACAAATTTAATATCAGTTCTGCCTGCTTCTTTAATTGCTTGTAATACACCTAAAGCCATACCATCATCTTGAGTAAAGACTGCATCAATTTGTGGATTTGCTTGTAAAATGTTTTGCATAACTTCTAGAGACTTTTCTGTTGAGAAATCACCGCTTTGTGATGCAACAATCTCGATTCCGTCAGCTGATTCCATTGCCTCTTTAAAGCCTGCTCCTCGTTGTTCTGTTACAGAGCTTGGTGGTCCAGTAATTTCAACAACTTTCCCTTTGCCATTTAACTTCTCAACAAAGTACTTACCAGCATTTACACCGATCCCTTCATTGTCACCTTTCACAACGACTGTAGCAGCATCATTTTCTAGCTCACGGTCAACAATCACTAAAGGAATACCCGCATCTTTTACTTTTTGTCCAACTGGAGAAAGGGCTGCTGATTCAATTGGAAGCATAACAATAACATCCACACCTTGAGCAATCAGATCATCTACATCATTTGCTTGCTTGTTTGGATCAGCTGCATTTGTCATCACATAATCAATGCCTTCGCTCTCTTTAAGAGCTTTTGCCTGCTTTTCAGCACTATCAATTAAAGCTCCCATCCAACCATGTGTTGCAGAAGGTAATGAGATACCAATCGTTAATTGGTCATCATCTTTCCCACCTGCATCCGTATTACAAGCAACCAATCCAAAAACAGTTAATAGAGACAAACATAGGACTAAAAACTTCTTCAACATAATTTCCCCCTTCAATACTTGTTCTAGGCTCTCCCGAAATGTAATCGATTACATTTTACATCTAAGGTCAGCGCTCTACTATTAATACTCTTAATAACAGAGCGCTGATCTTAGGTGTAACGTTAACCTAGTGTAGACTCACGAATAACCAGTTCATGGTCCAGGATAATACTATCTACTTGTTCTCCTTTTATTTGATTAATAAGCATTTTGGCTGCTATTGTTCCCATCTTATACATTGGTTGAGCGATTGTTGTAAGAGTAGGATTTGTCATATTTGAAAAATCAATTTTATCGAAGCCAACCACTGCGATATCATCAGGTACGTGCAGTCCATTTGCATTTATTTCTTTTAATGCACCGATTGCAAGAAGATCAGATACTGCAAATACTGCAGTCGGTCTATCATTTAATTGCATGATCTTTTTCATTGCTTGTTGACCTTGTTCAAATCCTAATTCTTCAGTGTGGATGATATATTGCTCATTCAATGGTAGCCCATGTTCTTCTAGTGCCCGTACGTATCCTAATTTACGTTGTCTAGCGTATAAATACTTTTCATCCGAATTGACTAAGGCAATTTTCTCATGACCCAGCTTTATTAAATGCTTCACGGCCAAATATGACGCCTCAACATTATCAATCGTAATGTACGGTAATCCACTTCCCTCAGCATACTCACTGCATTGAATAATCGCATGATTTTCTGCCAGCTTTTTCAACGTTTCTACATTAACAGCTGGATCCATTGAGATAATCCCGTCAGCCATCTTTTTACGAACAAGATCAAAGTAGATATTTTCTCGTTCAGGATTTGAATCCGTTTCACATAACAGAATATTATAATTTTGACTTATAGCAATATTCTCAATCCCTTTAATAACCTCTAAGTAAAAGGGATTTTTAATAGTAGGAATTAAAATCAGCAGTATTCTACTTTCTGAATTCCTCAGATTTCTACCAAGCATACTCGGCTCATAATTTAATTTTTTGATTGCATCTTCTACTTTAATTCTAGTTTTAGCTGACACCTTGTTTTGTCCATTTAAAACTCTAGAAACTGTAGCTACTGAAACGCCTGCAAGTTTCGCAACATGTTGAATGTTTGCCATTTCTTTTTGTCCTACCTTCTACCTTAAACGAATCGTTTGAAAGTTGTGTAATCGATTACATTTCCATAGTAATATTTTCTAAATAGACTGTCAATTAAAATTATAATTTTTTATAAAATGGTTGATTTGATTGAGGATATTATTTATTGTAATAAATGTAATGGATTACATATCAGTCTTTTCAGATAACTTCATCAATGGAGGGGTACTCATGAAATTAGGTGTCTTTACAGTTTTATTCTCAGATAAGAGT
Organism: Bacillus sp. BGMRC 2118; assembly: GCA_008364785.1. GTDB lineage: Bacteria > Bacillota > Bacilli > Bacillales > SA4 > Bacillus_BS. The sequence goes on from VTTJ01000009.1 coordinate 84,446, forward strand.
TTTGATGACATGTTACATTATGTCGCTCAAAAAGGTATAGAAGCAATTGAATTAGGTACAGGTGGCTATCCAGGTGATGCACACTGTAATCTGGATGAATTATTAAATGATGAAAATCACTTACTAAAATTTAAGCAAAAGATTAGCAACCACGGACTAATCATTAGTGCTTTAAGTTGTCATGCAAATCCACTTCATCCTCAAAAGAAAATGGCTGAACCGGCAGATGACGTACTAATGAAAACGATACAACTTGCCTCTAAGCTCGGTGTACCAGTTGTTAATACCTTTTCTGGGTGTCCAGGTGATCACGAAAATGCTCTATATCCGAACTGGCCAATATCACCTTGGCCACATGATTTCCAAGAGGTTTTAAAGTGGCAATGGGAAGAGAAGCTCATTCCATATTGGAGAGAAAAGAATGATTTTGCTACAAAGCATAATGTGAAAATTGGTTTAGAGCTTCATGGCGGTTTTTCTGTTCATACACCTGCAACCATGCTTAGGCTAAGGGAAGCTTGTGGCCCGGCAATAGGTGCAAATCTTGATCCTAGTCATTTATGGTGGCAAGGCATTGATCCTATAGAAGCCATCAAAATATTAGGACGTGAAAATGCAATTCACCATTTCCATGCGAAAGATACGATAATGGACCAACCTAATATGAATAGAAATGGTCTTACAGATATGACAGATTACACTCAAATGCGTGATCGCTCCTGGTATTTTAGATCAGTTGGATTTGGACATGATCAAAAAACCTGGGCAGATATCATTAGTACTCTTCGTCTATTTGGGTACGATTATGTAGTAAGCATTGAACATGAGGACGGACTTATGTCAATTGAAGAAGGTTTCACGAAAGCAGTTGAGACTTTAAAACCAATAATGGTAAAAGAATCTATTGGCCAAATGTGGTGGACATAGAGCTTGCAGTATATCTGAACTGAGTAATGAGATATTCTCTTACTCAGTTTTTTTATTTTTCCGATTACTTTCTTCCTATATATATTCTTATTTTATATACTCTTATTTTTTTAGCATATTGCATTCACCTACTGAATACTGTATTTGAGTAGACTAGCTTAACAAACACTTTACTTGACTATTTTTCAATAAAGGTGTATAAATACTCTTTGGTGTTAAATAATTTTATTTTTGTTCATCATTTGTTCATATATCTCATTTATTATTAAATTTGTTACTATTTTCCTGTCCAAAATTAAATCCATTTATGTAATAATTGTTAGAAGATAAAAGGTAGGTGCTATAAAATGAATAAATTACTTCAAAAAGGGTCGGGTATTTACAATAAATATGTTGGCTTTTTCTTTTTAGCTGTCATCCTACTTTGGATGAAAACGTATATTGTACAACTCACACAATTTAAATTAGGTATTGATAATACATTACAAGAGTTCTTATTATTTATTAATCCATTAGGTTCTTCTTTATTGTTCTTAGGACTAGCCTTTTTCTTTAAAGGCCGTAGAAAATATATTGCGCTGTTAACAATAGATGTTCTATTAACGTCCCTATTATATGCAAACGTGCTATACTATCGTTTCTTTAACGACTTCATCACGTTGCCAACATTAATGCAGACATCCAACTTTGGAGATGTAAGTGGCAGTATCACATCATTATTACAACCATACGATATTTTATTCTTTATTGATATTATTCTTTTAGTTACAATCCTTGCATTCCGTGTTGTAAAAATTGAAAAGACAGATATGAGAGGATTAAAGCTATCTGCATTATATGTAGTGGCGTTAATAATCTCTGGTATTAACCTTGGATTAGCAGAAGCTGATCGCCCTCAATTATTAACACGTGGTTTTGACCGTAACTATATTGTGAAATATTTAGGTATGTATAACTACACGATTTATGATTCAGTTCAAAGTACAAAAGCATCAGCTCAACGTGTTATGGCGGACAGTGATGAAGTAACAGAAGTGATGAACTATACAAACTCTAATTATGCTGAGCCAAATCCAAAGTACTTTGGAGCCGCTCAAGGTAAGAACGTTATCTATTTACACCTTGAATCCATTCAAAGTTTCTTAATTGACTACAAGTTGAATGAACAAGAAGTTACACCATTTTTAAACTCATTGGCACAAGACTCAAACACATTTTACTTTGATAACTTCTTCCATCAAACAGCTCAAGGTAAAACAGCCGATGCAGAATTTATGATTGATAATTCTTTATTTGGTTTGCCACAAGGTTCAGCATTTACAACAAAAGGTTTAAACACCTATCATGCTGCACCAGCCATTTTAGCTGACAAGGGCTACACATCGGCAGTATTCCACGGTAACAAAGGAAGCTTTTGGAACCGTGATGAAATTTATAAGTCATTTGGTTATACGAAGTTCTTTGATGAGAGCTATTACGAAACAAGACCGGAAGATATGGCTGAATATGGATTAATGGATAAGCCATTTTACAGTCAATCCATTGATCTTTTAGAAACATTACCACAGCCGTTCTATACGAAGTTTATTCCTGTAACACATCATTATCCATACAAGATGAATCAGGAGTTAACAACAATTGAACCACATACAACTGGTGATAAATCAGTAGATAACTACTTCCAGACAGCTCGTTATGCAGATGAAGCATTAGCCGAATTCTTCTCATACTTGAAGGAATCTGGACTATATGAAAACTCAGTAATTGTGATGTACGGAGATCACTACGGTATTTCTGAAAATCACAACAAGGCAATGGAGCAGGTACTTGGAAAGGAAGTAAACGAATTTGAAAGTGCTGGATTACAACGTGTACCACTATTCATCCACGTTCCTGGCATTGAAGGTGGCGTCAACCACACATACGGTGGTCAAGTTGACGTCATGCCAACATTACTTCACTTATTAGGTGTAGATACTCGTGATCATATTCAGTTCGGAACAGACTTATTATCAGAACAACATGATCAATTAGTTCCATTCCGTAACGGAGATTTCGTAGGGCCAACTTACACGTACCTAAATGGGAAATTTTATGACTCTACTACTGGTGAATTGATTGAGGATGAAATGAAACTAGAGGATGCACAAAAGTATCTTGCAAGTGCTGAAATGAAATTGTCTTATTCAGACAAAGTGGTCAACGGAGATTTGTTCAGATTCTATACACCTGAAACATTTACTCCGGTTGATCGTTCCAAATACAACTATACTAAGCCTCAGGATTTCATACAAACTGAAGAACTTGAGCAATAATAACGAAACTGCCTATGATATTTTCATAGGCAGTTTTTTTAATAGATAGCTAGATAGAAGGGGACCTACTATTACTCTAGCACCAGTTATAAAATGTACGTTTATATATCTACTTACCTTTTTCGGCGAATACGTTTTTATTCCAACTAAACAGTACTGTATTCAGATAAATTTTAAAATAATTCAACGAATTTCCGAATTTATTCGGCGAAATTCAAAGATATTCCGACGAATCACCCTTTAAATCCGACGAAAACAATACTGTTTCAACCAAAAGACGTAGTGTCCTACATTCGGCGGACACTACGTCTTTTGGAATCAATGAGCTCAGGAGCAAAGGCAATTCCCATAGAAAACTGCCTTTTCCCTACTCTATCACCTTTCCATCCTTACTTCTAATCTCAATCACATAAGGTTCATCCTTCACCTTACTCCAATTTTCTTCTTGCTTAATAAAGTCTTCAACTGTTGCTCGTATAGAATTTGCCCATTCCTCTGCATCTGGATCTGTACTTGACAATTTGATTTTAATAAAGAAATACATCGTTTCATTCTTACTTTTATACCCAACACTGGAGACTTTATATTTTGTAAAGGTTTTTAATTCATAAGCAAAGGCTGAAAGAGTATCGCTCCATATTCGATAATGCTGTCTCTTTGCCAAATTAAATACTTTATGATTAACGGCAACATTCTCTTTTCCAGCATCTATCAATGCTTTTGAAACTTCACCTTTTATGTTTTCAATCTTTTCTTCACTTTCAACTGAAGGAAATTCAAGCGTAATAGTTTCCTGTCCAATACTTAAACTTTCCTCGTATCCGAAAGATTCAAGGACTGGAGAGATAATCTCTGAAATTTCATTCGTTACTTGAATTTCCCTTTCATCCTGAGCTAGTAATTCTGGATCCGGTTCCTTATATTGACGAACTTTCACATAATAGTTCTCGTATGTGGTTCCCTTGAATTTCTCTTGGTCAAGGAAGTCATTTACTATTTCTTTCACATCCCCTTCTATTTTCTCAATATCTTTGGGTGAGGCTTCCAGAAATACATAAAATCCTTCCTCCTTTCCTCCCACATGTTCTGCCACGTGATTGACCGGTATTCCTTTATCTCTTAAGTTCTCTGTAACCTGAATTGGTAGGTTTGATTCAGCTTCCATATTTTTTAATAATGTGCTGAGTGTAGGAATTTTCGAAATTACCTCTGCCATTGTTGGAGAAACAAAACCAGAGCCAATAAATAGGGCGATACTCGCTGCTGTAGCTAGTGTAATAATGGATGCTTTTTTTGCCACATCCCATTGTCTTTTTTTATCTTTACGAAAATCATTGTATTCCTGTTCAACTCTATGTAAACGATCCTGTGAGTAATTTTCCTCTTTATATGATTGAGGAAGTTCCTTTACAAACTTTTTTAAGGATGCTGTAACCTGTAATTTTTCTAAATCATTCTTGTCATTATACATGCAATTCACCCTTCATTTCACAGTTTCGACTTTCAATAAACAGTACACCCAGCTTTTTTCTTCCTCTTGCTAATCTTGTTTTGATGGTATTGATATTTTCATTCAATATTAAGCTTACCTCTTTTACCGATAGCTCTTCATAATAATGCAGAAGCAGCGGAATACCTTGTTCCATAGGTAAACGATTAATGAGATCAAGCATTTCGCTTTTATCCTCATTTTGAATTAATTGAAGTATGGTTGTTTGTTGCAGGTCTACTACAATCTCATGATGTTCATCTATATTAACTTCTTCTTTTCTTGCGTTAACACGGTAAATATCAATTGCACGGTTGTAGACTACTCGGTAAAACCATGCTCTAAAATTCCTGATTTCTTTATTTTTCATAATGCTTATGTAACAATCCTCTAGTGCATTTTGGACAGCATCTTCTGCATATTCCTTTGACCGTAAAATGACATAAGCTGTACGGAAAGCTGGTAACAAAAAATCCTCTACTAATAAGCTAAATGCTTCATGATCACCGCTCCGTATTCGATTTAGCAAAACTTTTTCAGCATTCAACGTCTTCCCCCCCGTTTTTGTGTGTTCATATGTATGTCGGATTTACCTCTGCGTTTGGTTTCATATATTCAAAAAAAAGATATCTCAATTATACCTTTTGAATTATATAGTAGAGATTTTAAATCTAAAGGGCTGTTAGAGATTTTATATTTGACTTCCAATTCAGAACTAATTTACTATTCTAAAATAACCACTCCTTCGTAAAAACCTAGATAAAATAGTAAAAATTACTTTTTGACAATAACATTTTAAGGGTATAACATTATATGTGTTAGAGGAGGTCATCTTATGTCAAACATAAATAAACAGAAAATTGTGGATAGTGTTCCGCAGAAGGGATTTTTTGGACACCCTAAGGGACTATTCACCCTATTTTTCACAGAGTTTTGGGAACGTTTTTCCTACTATGGAATGCGTGCTATTCTCGTATACTACATGTATACCGAGGTTTCTAAGGGTGGACTTGGAATTGACGAAAACCAGGCTCTAGCCATTATGTCAATCTACGGTGCACTTGTTTATATGTCAGGTGTAATTGGAGGATGGTTTGCAGACCGTGTATTCGGTACATCCAACGCTGTGTTTTACGGTGGTATTTTAATTATGCTTGGACACATTGTGCTTGCTATGCCAGGCGGCTTGACTATGCTATTTATATCAATGGTACTGATTGTACTTGGTACTGGTCTATTAAAACCAAATGTATCAAGCATTGTTGGGGAAATGTATTCAGAAAAAGACGACCGTCGTGATGCTGGATTCAGTATCTTTTATATGGGTATCAATCTAGGTGCCTTTATTTCTCCGTTAATTACAGGGGAATTAGCGAAAACAAGCTACCACTTAGGCTTTAGTGTTGCTGCAGTTGGAATGCTGATCGGGTTAATCCTTTTTGTCCTAACAAAAAAGAAAAATCTCGGTATGGCAGGAACAATCGTAGCCAATCCATTAACAGCTTCAGAGAAAAAACTTTATTCTCTACTTGCAGCGGCAGTCGTGGTAGTAGTTGGTGGACTATTAGCTTACCTAATTCCTAACGGATACTTTACCATCGATACGTTCATTAATTTAATTGGAATTTTAGGAATTGGTATTCCAACAGCCTACTTCCTTGTAATGTACAATAGCAAGAAAACAACAGATGTTGAGCGTTCACGTGTCCTTGCTTACATTCCGTTATTTATTGCTGCGGCAATGTTTTGGGCAATTCAGGAACAAGGCTCAACGATTCTTGCATTATACGCAGATAAGCGCACTCAATTAGAATTCTTAGGTATCACAATTTCACCAGCATGGTTTCAATCATTAAACCCATTATTCATTATCTTACTGGCACCAGTGTTTGCCTGGATGTGGGTAAAACTTGGAAACAAACAGCCGTCTATTCCTAAGAAGTTCTCTCTTGGATTATTATTTGCCGGCTTATCATTCCTTGTCATCTTAATTCCTGGTTATATTGGCGGTGAAGATGCTTTAGTTAGCCCTTTATGGCTTGTACTAAGTTACTTCATAGTTGTACTTGGTGAATTATTGCTATCTCCAGTAGGTCTTTCTGCCACAACCAAACTAGCACCTGCTGCGTTCTCTGCTCAAACTATGAGTGTATGGTTCCTCGCAAGTGCAGCAGCACAAGCAATCAATGCTCAGTTAGTTCGATTCTACTCACCAGCAAACGAAACAATGTACTTCGGTACTATTGGTGGAGCAGCAATTGTATTAGCTCTAGTCTTATTCTTGATCTCACCAAAAATCCAGAAAATGATGAAGGGCGTTAACTAAATACACAACTACAATAACCTGGTCTAATGATAGACCAGGTTTTCCTTTATGCTTGATAATCCAGTGGAGTTCCCCAGTATTCAAATGTATTCAACTGTGGAAGTGAAGAATCAAAGTGAATCCAAATTGGTGCATATTCTAAGCTTGGATAGTTTTGATATAGACCTTTGTCACCGTATACGATGGCTTGGAGAGCTAATGGGAGTTCACGTCTAAAGACCTCATTTCGTGTTGCGGCCATTTCAGGTCCAGATTTACCATCGACTGATACATATACATATAAGTACAGCTTTCCATTATCCTCTTTCCACTCTGCCAGTACTTCATCTCTTAATTTTGTCACTTTATCAAATGCATACGATAACCCTACGGTTAAAAATAATTGTCCTGTATTATCAGAATGTGTTAATGTCATTTTCCTCCCTAGCACAGGCTGAAAGTACGTCACGTTGTCTCTATATTCAACAGAAAGCTTTTCTGGATTTAATTTTTTCATCGTTTACCTCACCACTCACGTGTTTTGAGTATTATATGAGGCGAATGCCATGACTGTTCCGTCTACTCTTCTTTTTATGTGCGTATAGTTATTATAGGTGATATTGTATAACTAAGGCTCTTTCCTAAAACTTTTTGGATTTTTACGAGAAAGCAACAATCTATACGAAAACAGCCTTACATAAGCATTGTCCCTATACGATACTAGCTCATTTTCCCTGACAATAGATGCCCCGAAATCTAGATATTAACTTTGTATCTCGGCTTATCCGAAAGCAACCTTCTTCACAAAACAACCATAACGAAAAAGGAGAATTGAACATGCAGCAAATTAAACTTCGTCCTTATAGAATGGAAGATGCACAAGCATTGTTATCCCTTCAACAAATAAATAAAGAACACATTGGGCAATGGTCCCCAGTTATGGGAACTGATGAATTTTACACACTTGAAGGCCAGGAATCTAGAATAAGAGACTTTCTACATGATCAAAACGAAGATAAGAGATATGTTTTTGGTATTTTCTTAACTGGCGAACATTCCGAAACGTTAATTGGGGATATTCAATTTAATTTTGTAGTTAGAGGACCTAGGCAAACCAGTATGATCGGTTATTTTATTGGAAAAGAATATAGTGGAAAAGGGTATATGTCAGAAGCGTTAAAGCTCGCACTTCAGATTGGTTTTGAACAATTACAACTACACCGGCTAACGGCAGGGGTCAATCCCGAAAACACTGCCTCCCTTCGAGTTCTTGAAAAAGCTGGTTTTAGGACCGAAGGGTTGGAACGTAAAAGTTTATTGGTACAACATGAGTGGAGTGACCTTGTTTTATATGCCATGTTGGCTGAGGAATATTTCGCACTTAAACATCAAAAAGACGAGAGGAACTAGCTCTCCCGTCTTTTATTTAGGTTGTTTTCGTATAGACTGTTGCTTTTTCGTAAAAATCTCAGGTAGCCAGATTTTTACCTTAGTATCTAGTTACTACTATACATAAAAAGAGTTGCTCTTTTCTAATCCAACCCAGTTTGCTTCTAAAAACTGGTTGTACACCCAGCAATAATTGTACGAAAAGCAACAAAGTTTTAGAAAAGAGCCTTTACTATCTATTTGACAATAAATACGGGACATTTCGCCATCTGAACAACATTATGACTGACACTTCCCAGGAAAAACTCTCTGATTTTTCCTAGTCCTCTACTTCCCATTACAATGACATCAAACCCTAGATCCTCAGCATATTTAATGATTTGCACAGCTGGATCTCCTTCGAGAATCTTTGTACCCGTTGGATTTGGGAGATGTTTTATTAGTTCTTTCGCTTCTTCTATTCTTGATTTTGCCGCTGCTTCTGCAACAGTTCTCATTTCCATAAGAGAGTAGGCTTCATAACTTCCGACATACGTGCTGTAAGCGATTACTGTAACAATCTCTAATTCAGCATTCTTATCATGTTGGGCAAGCTTTATGGCATATCGTAATGCTTTCTTACTTAATCCTGATCCATCATAGGCTACTAGTATTTTTGAAGGGTTATTTAACATACATCACACATCCTCTATCTATCTCTGTTAAGGAAGGAGAAAATAACTTCCTTTCACTTATATGTTAAGATAGATTTTCCATTTCCAATGTGATGTTTCTCACTATGTGTTTAAAAAATTTTGAAAAACGTGTGAACTTATCTTCCTAACGAAAGGCGAAGTAATTGATCATCCTCTTCACGCGGGTTTCCTCTTCCATCACGATTATTCGTAATCGTATACAATCTATTTTCATCAAGTAGAACATCTCGAAGTCTCCCGACGCCCTCGATAACTGTTTCTACACTTTTATTCGTTACGTTTAGCACTTTTAGACTTTCTCCTCGCAATGTAGCGACATACAGCAAGTTATTTTTTATTTCAATCCCAGAAGGCGCCCATGTAGTATTGCCCGTATGATAAAATGGTGTTTTCATATTAGGTGCTTTCTGATCCCCTTCAATAATGGGCCAACCATAGTTCATGCCCGCTTCAATAATATTAATTTCATCATGAGCAGACTGTCCATGCTCGGAGCTAAATAGCCTCTCCTTCTCATCCCACGCTAGTCCTTGTGGGTTGCGATGACCATATGAATAAACGTACGACCCTTGGAATGGGTTATCTGAAGGAATCGAACCATCTACATTAAGTCGTAAAATCTTTCCACCTAGACTGTGTATGTCTTGAGCAGAATCAGGATTCCCTGCATCCCCTGCCGTTACGTATAGTTTTCTGTCTGGTCCTACTTTCATTCTTCCCCCATTATGAATACGTCCTCCCGGGATCCGATCCAGGATAACATTTTGCTCAATCCATTCATTATTTCTTAACTTTAATAAGATGATTCGGTTGAATATATGTTCCTTTTCCTTATATGTATGATAAGCATACGCTTGTTTTGATTGAAGAAAGTCTGGTGCTAACAGAAAGCCTAGAAGTCCACCTTCACCTTCGTGATGGATATCCTTCGTCACTTGAATCTGCTGCGTTATTTTCCCGCCAGTTGCTTCATCAACTTTTATAATAGATCCCGGACGTTGGCTTATGTAAATGGATTCCCCGTCCTTCGCTATATTCCATGGAATCTCTAATTCTATCGCCATGACTTCAGCTTGTCTGGCGAATACATCATTAACCTCTAGCAGGTCATCTTGATTCCATAACGAGCATCCAGTAAATAGAAAAATACTCACGAATACTAGCAAACATATCTTCATCTAATCACCTCCATTTCTTTTTAGTATATCATTTCCAAATTGAAGCAATAGTAAAAAGAAAAATCATAGTTACAAAACTATGATTTTGAGTTATACATCAATGGTTGTAAAAGGGTAGTAATCCTTTGAGCCAATTCCTCGTTCATACATTCTTTTTATATATCTCACTTCATCCTCGAGCTGTTCAAGTGGATCTGTTTTCATACCCAACTTGTTTGCTGTTTCTTCTTCAAATTGAAACACATACGTCGCAGAGTCTATCACATATTCCACCCTGAAAGGATGGACATCTCCATTCCATGTAAACTGGTCAATACGTTTAACGTCCGGTGAGTATTCGAGGTAGATTTCAATACTATCAAAAAGCTGTTCTAACCTTTCTTGAATACTTGAAAACACATGTATTCACACCTTTCATAGTATTTCAGTAGCAGTTTATCCCACCATCACTCCTCAGAAAGAGGCAACGTGATGTCAATTCGTGTTCCCTCACCAAGCTTGCTATTAAACGTTATATTACCATGATGAAGTTTTATAATCTTTTGGCATATCATTAGTCCCAGTCCAGTACCCTTTTCTTTCAAGGAGTAGAAAGGCTCTCCTAATCGCGGTAGGATATCTTCTGGAATGCCACTGCCGTAGTCCTGAAAGGAAATAACACAATCGTGATTATCACCTTTTCTAAGTGTAATGTCGATATTCCCACCCTTAGGCATTGCTTCAATGGCATTTTTGATAATGTTTAAAAACACTTGCTTGATTTGGTTTTTTTCACAGGTTATGGCTATGTCTGTATTTTCTACTTTAATCGTAAATTGAATATTATTCATTAGAGCCTGAGGCATTAGTAACTCAACGGTATTTTGAATAATGTGAGCTACCTTCGTGTTCTCAAGCTGAACAGCTTGTGGCTTTCCTAGCGTAAGAAGTTCACCTGTGATTGCTTCGATTCTTTCTAACTCACTTAGAAGCAAATCATTAAATTCAAAGGAATCATTCCTCGCTTTGTTCAACTGAATGAAACCTTTAATCGTTGTGAGTGGATTTCGAATCTCATGGGCAACCCCAGCAGCTAACTCCCCGACGATTGATAGCTTCTCAGATTGTAGTAATAATTCCTCTGACTTCAATCGTTCCGTAATATCCCGACTAATTAAGACGATATGATCAACATTTCCTTCTTCACCAAAAACAGGCATTGAGCGTGATTCAAATTGTAACCACTTACCATCTTTATGTTTAAGTCTAAATTCCATAGAATGAGTATTTATCCCTTCAAATAGCTTGTTAATCTTATCAGTAACTTTTTCAATGTCATCAGGATGTATGAATTGAACTAACCTTTGAGTTTCAATTTTTGATAGATTATATCCCAGTACTCTTTCATGAGAAGGAGAAAAATAACTAATTGTTCCGATATTGTCCATGACTACAATGAGATCAGTCGTGTTTTCTGCAATTAATCGATACTTTGCTTCACTTTCCTTTAGAACATTTTGCATTTGCTTATTTTCCCTAATAATTCTAAACAGCTTCATATAGGATTCGATTAGGAGTACCCCCAAAGCAACTCCAAATAAAACAAATATCAAATACTCAAGGTGAAAAAAAGGATTATCGCGGATGACGTGAAATATGAAGGGAACGGTAATTATATAAACGGCAGCATAGACAATGTATAAAATAATTGTTTTCTTTATTCTGTTTAGTCGTTTTATATAAAAGTGGACAAGCGTAAAGGACATCATAATCAATATCCAGCCTGTAATTGCTGGTATCCAATTTCCAGCAGAATATAACCTGACACATAATGCAAACATACCTGTTACGATACCAGGAAGTGGGCCAAAATAAGCGAAGACTAAAATGACAGGTGCATAGCGAATGTCATAGTTATATCCTTCATGGTGAATGGTTAATAGCACTAATACGCACGACACAAGACCACCGTATATACTGACCCATAGTCGCAGGTTTTTAAGAGGTCTGTAATTGATTAAAGACCGAATAACCAATGGTGTACTAATCATTAATGAAAATATGGCAAGATTAACTATATAATCTAGTAAAATCAATTCAACCCCACCTGTGCAACAGATTTATTCTTGTTTATATTGTAATCTGACCTTACAGATTTTTCTATCTTTTATCAAAATATAGTAAAGGGGAACTATTTTGCCTATCTGATTCCTAGCAGATGACTTCCAAAAAAAGAGTATCAGTAACAGTATAGAAAACATACCGTACTAATACTCTTATAAAGAAATACGTTTATGCAAAGATCCCTACAATCGTTGCTGTAAAGACAGACACCATTGTAGCCACTAATAGCATTTTCAGACCGAATCCAGCGATAACCGCCGCCTTTTCACCACTAATAGCTTGCATAGATCCAGAGATAATTCCAATAGAACTAAAATTCGCGAAAGATACTAGGAATGTAGAAACAATCGCAACCGTCTTAGTTGTTAAGTCAGGTATCATTGGTTGGAATTGAAGCATCGCAACGAACTCGTTTGTTGCCAATTTTGTACCCATGACTGACCCAGCTTGTACAATTTCACTAGATGGAATCCCCATAATTAATGCAACAGGACTGAAAATGTACCCTAGAAGTTGAGTAAATGACAACCCGATAAGGCCGACTAAAATAGCATCAATAAGTGCGATAAGACCAACATAGGCAATAAGCATTGCACCTACAATTAACGCAACCTTACCACCGTCTAAAGCACCTGCCGAAATTGCTTCAAAGATATTTTTCGTTGTTGACACGCCTTTAATGTCAATTATTTCATTTTCTTCCTTACTTGATGGTGCAACAATTGAAGCAACTACTAGACCTGACAACGCATTAAGTACCATCGCACTTAAGACATATTGTGAGGGAATCATTGTCATGTAAGCACCCATGATACCTGCAGAAACTGAACCCATCGCCGCTACTGAAACGACAAACAATTTGTTATCATTCATTTTATGAATATGATCTTTAATAGCCAAAAGGGCCTCAGACTGCCCAAAGAATATTGAGTTAATTGAGTTAAACGTAACAACATTTGAAAGTCCAGTAATTTTAGACAATGCTCCACCAATAAACTTAATCAGAGTTGGAAGCACTTTAATGTGAGTTAATACAGAAAGCAAAGCCGAAGTGAATACAATAATAAGAAGCACATTTACAAAGAATACACTTGCAACACCCTCAGGAATCCAACCTCCCACTACAAAGTTGACACCCTCAAATCCATAATTAAGTACCTTCGAAACACCATTGGAAACTGCCTCCACAACTGCCGTACCAACAGTCGTTTTAAACATCCCCAGTGTCAAGGCAACTTGTATTAACATTAGAATACCAATTGCTTTAAAGTTAATTCCTTTTTTATCATTAGATAGCAAGTATGCTAAACCTAGAACCAAAAGAATTCCAACAATTCCAATAAAAATTGACATCGTTTACATTCTCCCTTTTATAAATTTTTTTGTATTTTTAAGATTAAAAAATAATAACGGAGCAACAGCCTCTCCCGTTATTTATTATTTCAATATATGAATTATAACACATTTTTCTCAAATGTCTCCCGTTATTACCGATTAAAAAATTACCTTTTTCTTCTACGTAAAACTGAATATCCCTAACATAAACAGGTGTAGTCTTACAGTAGTAAAACAAGCGAAAAATATTATTTATTTTATGAAAAATTCTAAATAAAATTATTTATTAGAATTATCCTAACTCACTCCTTTTAGGTTATCCAACTCTCTCATTTTATTCCGCTAGTCTTTTTTTCTAATAAATAAGTATCATCTAATCCTGTATTATTTTATTGACAATGATTATCATTACCTCTAACATATGAAAAGAGAAATAATTGATAATGATTTTCATTACCAGTTGTTAACTCTCTAATTCTTAATCGCAAAGGAGCATATTAGGATGAAAAAATTACGTGTATTAATTTTACTCTTTGTTCTGTTAAGTCTTGCAGCATGTGGCAATATAGAAAAAGCTAACTCTGACGTTACCGATAAGCCTGAAGAAACAACTACCATTACATATCAATCTGAAACTGGACCTATTGAAGTACCTGAGAATCCAAAGAGAATCATCACCCTTACAAACGGACCTAATGTATTAGCTTTGGAAGGGAATATTGTAGGAATCGATGAATGGACAAAAGTGAATCCACTATTTGAAGAGAAACTAAAGGGAATTGAAGTAGTCACAGAAGAAAATTTAGAGAAGATTATAGAACTTGAGCCAGATTTAATCATTGCAGGTTCTTATATGAAAAACATTGATAAATTAAATGAAATTGCACCAACAGTCGTTTATACGTGGGGGAAATTAGATTACCTATCACAACAAATTGAAATCGGAAAACTTTTAAACAAAGAAAAGGAAGCAACTGATTGGGTAACAGACTTTAAAGAACGCGCGAAGATAGTCGGAAATGAGATTCAATCAAAAATCGGTGAAGATGCAACCGTCTCTGTTATCGAAAACGGGAACAAGGAATTTTATGTATTCGGAAACAATTATGCACGTGGTACAGAAATCCTGTATCAAGCAATGCAATTAAAAATGCCTGATAAAGTGAAAGAAATGGCTTTAGAATCAGGTATTTACACCATTTCATCAGAATTGCTTCCTGAGTTTGGAGGCGATTATATCGTTCTTAGTAAAAACTCGGATGCAGACAGCTCATTCTTAGAAACTGAAACGTGGAAAAACATTCCTGCAGTGAAGGATGGTCATGTCATCGAAATTAATACAAAAGCTTCTACCTACAGTGATCCTATTACGTTGGAGTATCTGCTTGGTATATTTAAGACATCATTTCTTAAATAAAGGTTAAATGTTTAATTTTCCATTTTATGTATCAAGACTCATAAATCGATGATATCGGCTCATAAATAAGTTGTTTCCGCTCATAACATACTAGTTTTGGCTCTTATTTTTCAATAAAGGCTCAATTCATATAAAAAACTAGCAGCCTGGACTGCTAGTTTTTTTATTATGTCCCGCAAAATGTCCGGTAAGGCTGATCCGAAGCTTCTGGGAGCCTGCAATATTCTGTGTTATTGATTGAGTAGTCATATGGAGTGGCGAGCATATTTAGCAACTTAGTTAGCACGCTGTAATCTCCAGCCTCAGCAGCTTCTAGCGCTTCCTCCACACGATGATTACGTGGTATGACAACTGGATTAGACTTCATCATAAGCTGTATAGATTCTTCCTTTGATTCTGATTGTCTATCCAGTCTTGCTAGATAGTTCTCATACCATTGTACAAAATCTTCTTTCCCAGCTAAGACTGATTCATCCTGTTTATCAAGTGTGAGCAATCGGAAAGTGTTTGTATAATCAGCATTGTACTTCTTCATGACATCCAATAATTGTTGAATAAGTGTTTCATCTTCCTTTTCTTCGTTAAAGATGCCCAGTTTTGCTCTCATACCATTATGCCAATGATTCATATATGTGTCAGCATAGGTAGAAAGTGCCTCTTGTGCTTGTTCTATTGCTTTCTCTTCCTGTTCATTTAGTAACGGTAACAAGGTCTCTGCAAAACGAGCCAAATTCCAACCTCCGTAATGAGGCTGGTTTCCGTATGCATAGCGACCTTGCGTGTCAATTGAACTGAACACTGTTGCTGGATCATACGTATCCATAAATGCACATGGACCATAATCAATTGTCTCTCCACTAATAGTCATATTGTCCGTATTCATGACTCCATGAATAAACCCGACTAGCTGCCATTTGGCAATGAGTGATGCTTGTCGTTTAATCACACTCTGTAGAAACAAAACATATTTGTTATCTGCCTGCTCTAGTTCTGGATAATGACGATGAATTGTATAGTCTGCCAACTGCCTAAGCTCTTCAATCGGTCTCCAGTTGGCTACGAATTGAAAGGTACCGACTCGAATATGACTTGCGGCCACACGAGTTAGAATCGCACCCGGTAATTCCGTTTCCCTTATAACCGCCTCTCCTGTTTCAACAACTGCCAGACTTCTCGTTGTCGGGATCCCGAGTGCATGCATAGCCTCACTAATTACATATTCTCTAAGCATTGGCTTAATAGCAGCCCGACCGTCTCCACCACGGGAGTATGGTGTTCTTCCCGGCCCTTTTAGCTGAATATCCAATCGTTCATTTTTCGGTGTAATATGTTCGCCAAGTAAAATAGCACGGCCATCTCCTAACATATTAAAATGTCCGAACTGATGACCCGCATATGCCTGTGCTAATGGTGCTGCTCCTTCTAAGGCAGTATTTCCAGCAAGTTGCGAAACTCCCTCTTCTCTTTTTAAATCCTCCACTTGTAATCCTAATTCTTCAGCAAGTTTATCATTAAGAATGGCCAATTTGGGGTTGCGAACAGGTTTTGGCTCGTGGAGAGTAAAGAATGCTTCAGGCAGACGTGCATAACTATTATCAAAGTTCCATCCGAGTTTACTCAATCTATCGTTCTCCTTTGCACATTGTATATGTATCATTATGTACTTAATACTACGTCCATTCAATTTTTAGAGTCTTCTTCTTGCAATTAATTATTCTTTTCACTTTCATTATTATCATTTGATATAACTTCGTACATAAATATGAATATCAATTCTCATTAAAAAACGTAAATTGGAAAAAAATACACTAGGAGCACGAAATAAAAGCGCTTGCATAAAAGTTTAATCGAGTTATAATACTTGTATACAAGTATACTTGAATAACAAGAAGGTGAAAGTTATGACCGAATTTACTGATTTTTTATACCCAACCAAATGGCTATCAAAAGCATCTGCTGGTGATCGTGTTGCATATGAACTGAGAATGCGAATTATTTCCGGCATGGTTGAAAGCGGTACCATCCTTTCAGAAAATAAAATAGCATCTGACTTTTCAGTGAGCCGTTCTCCCGTGCGTGAAGCATTTAAAATACTTGCATCTGAAAATATTATTCGATTAGAAAGAATGGGTGCTATAGTTGTTGGTTTAACGGAAAAGGAAATTGAGGAAATCTATGATGTACGTTTACTAATTGAAACATTCGTTTTCGAAAGACTAATAAAAATTGATACAACTGAATTGGTAATTGAACTGAGCAAGATATTTGAAATGATGAAGATTGCTATTCGTTACAGTGATGCTGATGAATTTGCTTATCAGGATGTTCTATTCCACGAAACAATCATTCGTGCCATTAACCATTCCTATATGCTTATGATTTGGAATAACTTAAAGCCTGTAATGGAAAGCTTCATACTGTTATCGATGAGAGCCCGTATAAAGGATAAACACGAGGATTTCACGAGGATATTACAGAATCATGAGTTATATATCGAAGCAATAAAATCAAAAGATCGAGCGAAGATGATTCAATCACTTCACCAAAATTTTGATGATGTTCAGGGACATGTTGATGACTTATGGATGTCTCAACAACTACTTGCAAGAGGCGGTGACAAGCAACATGACTAGCTATATGTTAGGTATTGATATTGGGACGACAAGCACGAAGGCTGTACTCTTTACTGAAAAGGGAGAGGTCATTCAAACAGAAAATATAGGGTACCCACTTCACACACCTGACATTTCAACAGCCGAGCAAGACCCAGAAGAAATTTTCCAAGCCGTTATGAAGGCAACTTCTAGCATTATGAAACATCACACTACGAAACATCTTTCCTTTATTTCATTCAGTAGTGCGATGCATAGTGTCATAGCAATGGACGAACATGATCAACCTTTAACTCCGTGTATAACATGGGCTGATAACCGAAGTGAAGCGTGGGCTCATAAAATTAAAAATGAGTTAAACGGACATGAAATATATAAACGTACAGGCACACCCATTCACCCGATGTCTCCGTTAAGTAAGGTAGCATGGATTGTACACGAAAACAAAGAAATCGCTGCCAATACAAAGAAGTATATCGGAATTAAAGAGTTTATTTTTAAAAGGCTTTTTAATGAGTATGTAGTGGATTATTCTTTAGCTTCTGCTATGGGAATGATGAATCTTCATAGCCTGGATTGGGATGACGAAGCACTTCAAGTCGCAGGTATTAAGAGAAATCAATTGTCTAGGCTCGTTCCTACTACAAAGGTTTATAGCAATTGTAATCCAGAATTAGCAAAACAAATGGGTATTCCGCCTAATACTCCTTTTGTCATCGGAGCAAGTGACGGTGTTCTTTCTAATCTTGGGGTAAATGCAATTAAAAAAGGGGAAATTGCTGTCACAATTGGGACAAGCGGAGCAATACGAACAATTATTGATCAACCACAAACAGATGAAAAGGGCCGGATATTCTGCTATGCATTAACAGAGAATCACTGGGTCATTGGAGGTCCTGTGAATAACGGAGGAATGGTCCTTCGCTGGATACGAGATGAATTTGCTTCATCAGAAATAGAGACAGCAAAACGATTAGGTATTGACCCTTACGAAGTGTTAACGAAAATCGCAGATCGTGTTAGACCAGGATCTGATGGTTTACTATTTCATCCATATCTGGCCGGTGAGCGTGCTCCTTTATGGAATCCAGATGTTCGGGGATCATTCTTTGGACTTACAATGTCTCACAAAAAGGAACATATGATTCGCGCAGCATTAGAAGGTGTAATTTACAATTTATATACAGTCTTCCTAGCATTGACTGAATGTATGGACAGCCCCGTTACACGTATTCAGGCAACTGGAGGCTTTGCAAGGTCAGCCGTCTGGAGGCAAATGATGTCAGATATATTCGAGTCTGAAGTCGTAGTACCGGAAAGCTATGAAAGTTCTTGTCTAGGTGCTTGTATTTTAGGTTTATTTGCTTTAGGAAAAATAGATTCATTTGATGTCGTTTCAGACATGATCGGCAGCACCTACAAGCACTCACCTGTAGAAGAAGCAGCCAAAGAATACAGACAATTAGTACCGATATTTATCAACGTATCCAGAACATTAGAAGCAAACTATACGCAAATTGCTCGTTATCAAAGGAGCTTAATAAAGTGACCTTCAAGCAATTAGCTTCTTACTGGCCAATGACTACCCAAATTTCTTACGTTTTGAAATGGGATAGTAGTGCCAGTTGATACGAGATAAAAAAAATCATGAATTAGGGGGAGTTTTCAATGCCATTAGTTATTGTTGCAATTGGTATTTTAGCTTTATTACTATTAATTATGGGCTTGAAGTTAAACACATTTATTTCATTAATCATCGTTTCATTTGGTGTTGCTATCGCACTAGGTATGCCTCTAGGGGAAATTGTGAAAACAATTGAGGCTGGATTAGGCGGAACACTTGGCCACCTAGCGTTAATATTTGGTCTTGGTGCAATGTTAGGAAAACTCATTGCAGATTCAGGTGGTGCCCAGCGTATCGCCATGACACTTGTGAACAAATTTGGGGAACGTAATATTCAATGGGCAGTTGTTGTTGCCTCATTCATTATTGGAGTTGCTCTATTCTTTGAAGTAGGTTTAGTTCTATTAATTCCAATCGTATTTGCTATCTCAAAGGAATTAAAAGTCTCTATATTATTCCTGGGTATCCCGATGGCAGCAGCATTATCTGTTACACATGGTTTCTTACCACCACACCCTGGACCAACAGTTATTGCCGGTGAGTACGGTGCGAATATTGGAGAAGTGTTACTTTACGGCTTTATTATCGCCATTCCAACCGTATTATTAGCTGGACCTTTATTTACGAAAGTAGCAAAAAGATTAGTTCCAGATTCATTTACAAAGACAGGGAATATCACTTCATTAGGTGAACAAAAAACATTTAAACTAGAAGAAACTCCTGGTTTTGGTATAAGTGTATTTACAGCATTACTTCCTGTTATTTTAATGTCAATTGCAACAATCATTACTCTTTTACAAAACACATTAGGATTTGAAGATAACACGTTTCTAGCAGTCATTCGTTTTATCGGTGATGCAGGAACAGCCATGCTTCTTTCTTTATTAGTAGCTATTTACACAATGGGGATCGCTCGTAATATTCCAATAAAAACGGTAATGGATTCATGTACAACAGCTATCACACATATCGGGATGATGCTATTAATTATTGGTGGTGGCGGTGCGTTCAAGCAAGTATTAATTAATGGTGGCGTTGGTGATTATGTTGCTGAGTTATTCAACGGAACATCAATGTCTCCAATTTTATTAGCTTGGATTATCGCAGCCATTTTACGAATTTCACTAGGATCTGCAACAGTTGCTGCCTTAACAACAGCAGGTTTAGTTATTCCAATGTTAGGTACAACAGATGTGAATTTAGCATTAGTTGTATTAGCAACAGGTGCAGGAAGCTTAATTGCTTCCCATGTAAACGATGCTGGCTTCTGGATGTTCAAAGAATACTTTGGGTTAAGCATGAAGGAAACATTTGCAACATGGACATTACTTGAGACAATTATCTCAGTTGCTGGGTTAGGATTTATCTTATTACTAAGCTTAGTTGTATAACCATTAATCATACAGCCATTAAGGCAGTGAAGCCTACTTACTCATATTAGTAAGTGGGACTTTACTGTCTATTTAGATAAAGGAGTCGGATACGATGAAACACACAATAGGAGTTATCGGATTAGGAGTTATGGGAAGCAACATTGCCTTGAACATGGCCAGTAAAGGGGAATACGTTGCTGTTTATAATTATACGAGAGATTTAACAGATCAACTCATGGAGAAAATTGAAGTAAATACACTTCATCCCTACTTTGACGTACAACAGTTTGTTCAGTCACTACAAACACCGAGAAAGATCTTTGTCATGGTAACAGCAGGTAAGGCTATTGATTCTGTTATTCAATCTTTAGTTCCACATCTTGAAACTGGTGATGTGATCATGGACGGAGGAAACTCTCACTATGAGGATACAGAACGTAGATATCATGAGTTGAAGGAAATAGGAATTGGGTATTTAGGCATTGGCATTTCTGGTGGTGAAGTCGGTGCATTAAAAGGGCCTTCTATCATGCCAGGTGGCGACCGTGATGTATATGAGAAAGTGGCACCAATTTTAACGAAAATTGCGGCTCAAGTTGATCATGACCCTTGTTGCATGTATTTGGGGCCAAAAGGCTCCGGACATTTTGTCAAGATGGTCCATAACGGAATTGAATATGCAGATATGCAGCTAATTGCAGAAGCCTATTCATTTTTACGAGAGAAGCTTCATTTATCTGTTGAAGAAATTGCTGACATCTTTGAAGCATGGAATCAAGGAGAACTACAAAGTTATCTAATTGAAATTACAGCTGACATTCTTAGGAAAAAGGACGAATTGACAGGTAAGCCATTGGTGGATGTCATCCTTGATAAAACTGGTCAAAAGGGAACAGGAAAATGGACAAGCATGCAGGCCATTGACAATGGAATTACTTCCTCTATTATTACTGAATCGTTATTTGCCCGTTTCCTTTCCTCTTTAAAAGAAGAGCGCATGGTAGCTGAAACTATATTAACAGGTCCAGAGCAAGATGACCATTTAGTAGACAAAGAGAAGTGGATTGAATATGTTAGACAGGCATTATATATGGGTAAAATTTGTGCTTATGCTCAAGGGTTTTCACAATATAAAACCTCCTCTGAGATTTATGGATGGAACCTCCCACTGAAAGATATTGCTCTTATTTTCCGCGGAGGATGCATTATCCGTGCGCAATTCTTAAATGTAATCAGTGAAGCCTTCCAAGCAGATACAAATCTATCCAACTTGTTACTTGCTCCCTACTTTGCAGAGAAGGTAAAAGCATATCAAGTAGGATTACGAAAAGTAGTAAGTGAAGGCATTCAATCTGGTATTGCATTCCCTTGTTTAAGTACATCCCTTTCCTACTATGACGGTTATCGAACCGGCCGATCTAACGCAAGCCTGCTTCAAGCACAACGTGATTACTTTGGTGCTCATACGTACGAGCGCATAGACATGGATGGAGTTTATCATACAAACTGGATATAAGTAGAACTTGGTTGGCATCACATCCTTGTTCGAAAGCGAACAAAAAGCTCTTCATATTAGCTATGAAGAGCTTCTTTGTATACATATATCTTGTCATTAAGGTACTTCTTACAGAATATTACTATTCATAAGGTGACTCTGAGCGAAATTTGCTATAACCCTGCAAAACTTTGTCATTTTTCAAAGTATTCATAAACCTTCTACTCAAATATAACTTCTCAAAATCTGCTCCTGAACTCGGCCTTGCAAAATAATAACCTTGTCCAATGTCACATTGATAAAAAGCGAGTGCCTCAACTTGATTTTTACTTTCGATCCCTTCTGCAACAATCTGAAGTCTTAATTTTTTTGCAATATCAATGATTCCTTTTACCAGTGATTGGTCATCCTCTAGCGATATATCATCAACAAAGGTTTTATCAATTTTTAGTGTATTGATCGGTAAATTCTTCAAGACATGAAGTGATGAATATCCTGTCCCAAAATCATCAAGTGATAGTTGAACTCCAAGTTTACGTAACCCGTTTAAGATCTTTTTTGATTCCTCAATATCCTGCATGATGCTCTCTGTTATTTCTAATTCTAAATAATCAGGAAGAATACCAGTTTCATCAATTACCTTTTCCACCGTATTCATAATATTACTATGCTTGAACTGTTGAACAGAAACGTTGACTGACATACAAAGTGGTGCATATCCTTGATCCTGCCACGCTTTATTTTGTTCGCAGGCGGTTCGTAGTACCCACTCTCCAATGCGAACAATTAACCCTGTCTCTTCGGCAATCGGTATGAACTCAGCCGGTGACACAGGTCCTAATTCACGACTATTCCAGCGGAGCAAAGCCTCCATCCCTACTATTTCTCGTGTTTGCAGATTGAACTTAGGCTGATAGAAGAGCTCCAATTCCTTTTTATCGATCGCTTTTCTTAACTCTTTCTCAATCTGAACTCTTCTCGATAACAATTGATTCAACTCATAATCATAGAAATGATAGTTGTTTCTTCCTTTACCCTTTGCTAAATACATTGCAGCATCTGCTGCTTTGAATAGTGTATCACTATCTCTTCCATTGTCCGGATAGGAGCTTATGCCGACACTCGGTGTAATCGTTACTTCATGTTCTTTAATAAGATACGTCTGATTAAATGATTCTATTATTTTATTTGCTGTGGTTACACTTCTCTCTTTAGAAGCATCCAATAATAGAACGACAAACTCGTCTCCACCTAATCTATAAATATGATGTTCTTGATCCAACGAGTTTTTCAACGATGAAGCAACTCGTATTAATAATTCGTCCCCAACAATGTGTCCTAGCGTGTCATTAATCATCTTAAATCGATCCAAATCTATTAATAATAACGTGATAACCTGGTTATGATTCTCAGCTTGTTTTATTGCATTTTCCAAATTCACCTTAAAGCTACTGCGGTTTAATAATCCAGTCAATGAATCTTGATATGCTAGTATCCGATATTCCATCATAAGCCTTCTATTTTTCCGGATAATCCATAAATGTCTCCCCATTATTAAGAAGAATACAAGTGCTAATCCAATGCTTAGTGCATTCACTTCCCAGTTGTAGCTATCGTAAACCAACACTAAAAATACAAAAATGCTGATATATGGGAAGATAGATTCCTTTTTATAGATGGATACGTTCATTTCACTATATTGCTGATGATTACCACGTGCAAAGATACTTGCAAATCCAACTAATAAAAGTGATCCTACCCAAATAGGTTCAATTAATAACTGATAATAGTCCTGGTTGGCCTTCATAATAGATGCGACTGCATCGCCCACTACTTGCAAATA
Organism: Bacillus sp. BGMRC 2118; assembly: GCA_008364785.1. Classification (GTDB taxonomy): domain Bacteria; phylum Bacillota; class Bacilli; order Bacillales; family SA4; genus Bacillus_BS. The sequence continues at coordinate 108,546 of VTTJ01000009.1, forward strand.
AAAAGCGCCCATATAAAACGTCATGACTGTTTTATCTTGACTATGTCTTAAAAGGATGTAGAGCAGTGTGGTTACAAACAATAAGCTAATGTCTACTACAGGATATAAGAACCCAACCACAATAACTTGCATTGCATTTGCCGCAGTAACAATATACGGTTGAACTAAAAAGTGTACACAAACGGTAAACAGAACGATGAAGAAAATAGCGGTATTAAAAAGGTGTGAATTCGTAGATATTGATGTACTAGTTAATTGCAGTTTATAAATTAATGCAAATAAGAACATGGTTATTCCGAGTAACCAAAATAAGTAGGAGGTGTCAGGTGCATGTTGAATTCCTAATAGAAGTGCACCTATAAACCAGATGAGGTTTCCTGTAACATGTGTCAATAAACCAATACCGATTAGAAGCCAAACAAGTTTTTCCTTTCGCTTTTTCAATCGATATGTTTGGTATGTCCAAACAAAGCTAAGAAGACCTACTATAATAGGGAATAGGCTAGAACCTAGCACGTTAATGATTTCAACCTTATAGAATAGTAGATTCCAACCATATAATAATATCACGGTTAGTAGAAAGGTAAGCAATGCCTGTTTTTTAGTCTTAATCATAGTAGAAACCTCTTACTGTTAGTGTATGTAGCGGTGATTCTATTGTCCTATTTTATCACCTTTTAACTATCAAAAATAGCGAATTCGTGTAGGTAAATGTTGTAATTTGTCGTATAATGACGAAAAGCAGCTTCTATAATAAGATGCTGCTCGTTAATTACGTATTTGATTGAACAAAAACTGCGCTATCCCCTCTGACTCTAACCTCACCGCAACATACGGAGGCTTTACCTGCACCGATTGAACAGGTGTCCCAAGCCATATTAACTTCCCATCAATGAGGACAAACGGAAAAGGTAATGCCTCTTCTAATTGCTCTACCTTTACCCTTTTGGATAGGTTCTTTAGTGTTTCATTCCACTGTTCAGGAAGTTTAGCAGATTTCGGCATGGATAGAAGAATGGTGTGCTTTGCCGCACTAATATCGTGTAGAATACGGTCATGTTTCAAGGCATGCATCCACTGCAGACGAGGATGTTGATTCTTAATCCACGTACCAATTTCACGTGGAAGTACACGCTGATTGTTGTTCATTTGGTAATCTGTAAGGGATCGTAACGTTTTCCCTCTGTATACATGTTTCTGAATAAAGGCTGTATCCCCAACATGAAGGAACTTACCCTTTGTTCTAGTGATGGCAACATTTAATAGCCTTTCACTCTCTTTTCCCGTGAGCAGCATGCTCGCTCTAGTTTGCGGGAAGCTGTCTACACTATCAAATACCATCACATCTCGCTCACTTCCTTGAAACTTATGAACCGTAGCGGCAATGATGTCAGCTGTCATTAATTCTTTAGCATATAAATCTTCCAATAGTATTTGCATGAGTTCTGCCTGAGCTCGATAAGGTGTCGCGTATCCAATGGACCTTACTCCTCCAACATATGCTTCATGAATAAGCTGAAAGGAAAGCAACAACTGCCAAATGTTCATTCGGGATTTTGAGGACTTTTCCGTAAAGCAATGCTCACCTGTATAACTGGAGTCAACCAATATAGCTGCCCTGCCAGAAAACGGAGCACGTGCTACAATTTTCTGCCTGCTGCTTGTAACACTTTCATGGTCCGAAACGAGTGAACCGTATATAAATTGATTCGTGAAAGCAGAAATGTCCGGATGCATCCTTCTTTGTTCATTTAATAAAAACAATTGTGGATGAAGCTTGCCCGTTTTAACACTTTCTGTGATCCCAATACTGTTGAATATATCCTGTTTGAGCCATTTCTCTACTAGACTATGATTACTTGCGGCAATTGGAGGGAGTTGCTTAAAATCACCACAAATGATCATTCGCTTTCCTAATGTTGTAGCAAAAGCTATTTGAGGGACATAGGCCATACTCGCCTCATCAACAATAATGAGATCATAGTTTTTCGAATAAATGGTTTCATCTGAGGCTGCTTTTGCAAGAGTTGTTCCCACTATCAACGCCTCTTTTACAAGCTTGATTTCTCGTTGTCTAATTTTCTCTAGGATTCTAGCCAACTTTGTTTCAATTTCCAGCAATTGAGTTGTATCCCGCTTCGTAAAAGACTTTGATAAATCTGTTTTTAATCCTTGTCTTTCAAGTTGTAATTCTTTTCTTTCCTGTGAAAGCATCGGATCCTGTTGCTCGATAAGCTGTGATGTTGTAATTCCTTCGAAACTTGATAACATTTCACCTGTCTGTGAGCCGTAACGTAGAACATCACCCTCATGAAACTTATCCTTCTTTTTTAACACACCCGCAATCTCGGCTAGTAATACATCAACCGCCTGATTACTATGTGATAATAACAAAATGCTTTTCCCTTTCAGGTAGTGTTGGATGGCTACACGAGCTAAGGTATAGGTTTTTCCCGTACCAGGTGGGCCCCATAAGAAGGTGACAGGATTATACTTCGAACGAAGAAACACTTCATGCGCATGATTTTTGACCGTTTCCTTAGGGTGCTTTGTTTCAAGTGAAGGATTCATCAAACTCTTAATACGCAAACGCTTCTGCTTACTCTTCTTCATTTCATCAAATCGCTGGTAAAGTTCATCAAGCAGCTCCCACGGATCATGTGATACATAAGCTTCTGGAATTAGGTCTCCAATAGATGTCGCTACGGACACTACTATACTTCTTCCTTCAGAAGATAGCATTCTTGCTTCTTGCATAATATGTCCCCACTCTAGCTTCACTTTCGATCCTACTGGAATTCTCAGGTTCGAAGCTGTTTCAAAATAATACGTGTAGCCATTATCATTTGATAGCAAGTGTCCATTTGTCACTCGGTGTTTGCCACTGCCGTATTTTTTTAAATGATGAATCTCAGCTTGTAATGTTTTTTGCCATTCCTTGATGTATCCGAGTGTTGACTTCACTTTGTGTTCACCTTCTTTAAGAAGCATAGGGACGGTTCTACTGCTTCCTACTGGAAGCAATGGAACCGTCCCCATGCTAGGCTAGCTGTTCTCTTATTTGTTTAATTCTAACAATGCCACACACTCAACATGTACAGTATGAGGGAATAAATCAACAGGCTGTACAGTTTTTAACGTATATCCAAATGGTTCAAGTTCTTTTATATCTGTCGCAAATGTTTCCGGATTACATGATACATAGACAATTCTCTCCGGCTGTGAACGACCGATACGTCTCATTACTTTCCCACCTGCACCTGAACGAGGAGGATCAAGTAATAGCAATTCAGGTTTACCAAAGCTTTCTAGTACTTCGTCAATTCCCTTTCTCGCATCTTTTGCAAGAAAGTACGTATTGGTAATTCCATTATCCTGTGCGTTACGCTTTGCGGATTCGATTGACGTTTCCACAATTTCAATACCAGCAAGCTTTCCAACTCTACTTGCAAATGGAAGTGAGAATGTACCGACGCCACAGAATAGATCAATCATCTTTTCCGTTTTCTTCGGTTGTCCCATTTCAACTGCTAAGTCTACTAACTTTTGAGCTTGGGTTGGGTTCGTTTGGAAGAATGTATCAAACCATAAACGGAAACGGTAGCCGTCCATTTCATCATAGATAAAGTCACGTCCTGCTAATAGATGTGTCTTCTCGGATTGTGTACGGTCTGCCCAATCCGTATTTTCTAACCATAATAAACTCTTCACTTCAGGGAAGCTTTCAGTAATACGCTTTACTAAGTCATCTGCTGCTTCTTGAAGATGTGCTTCTGGTCCCTCTGTTGCAAATAACGCCAGCATGATCTCACCAGTAACAAATGATTGTCTCACCATTAAATGACGAAGTAATCCTTTGTGCTCGTCTTTATCATAGCCTGACAGTTCATGATCCTTTGCCCACTGCGCAACTTCCATTGATGCTTCAACCATTTTCTTGCCGGCAATTAAACATTGCTCAAGAGAAATAATTTTACGGAAATTTCCTTGTTCATGCAAACCAAGTGATCCGTCCTTTGAAAATGTGAACTCCATTTTATTACGATAGTGCCAAGGGTTGTCCATCCCAATTGTGTCTATGACTAAATCTGAGTCAAAGCCTTGTGCTCCCACCACTTTTTTAACAAATGACGTCTTTTCCTTCAGCTGACCAGTATAGTCCCAGTGCTGCCATACACAGCCTCCGCATTTTTCAAAGTGAGGACATGGCGGTGCCGTACGTTCATCATGACTCGAAAGAATCTCGTCAGGCATTGCCTTTCTTGTTTTACGATCTGGTTGGTCCACGGTTACACGAACCTTTTCTCCAGGTAGTGTTTGCGGAATAATTAATCTCAATTTTTTCTTGTTTCCGAGTTCATTTTCGCGCCAGGCAACTGCTCGTCCTGATCCCCTATCATCTAAGCTATGAATTTCTACTTCCATGATTTCTTCTTTTGTAGTTGTCAATGCCTATACCTCCTGCTACATGTAATGCAATCTATATATGAAAATCATTTTTATATGTCAACTAGACTAGTATAAACGACTATGCGCCATTTTGGAATTTTTTCATGTTAGAAAGTATTAACAGTATCATTGGTGAAGTTGGTGCTGCGCTTCCATTTTATGGTTAAGGACTCATATATTTGGATTTAGGCTCATAAATGTTGGGGTACGGCTCTATAAAATCACATATCTGCTCATAAAATCCGAATACGGCTCATAACACGCTTCTCCAATTGTAGAACAAGAAAAAAAGACAGGCGAAAAGCCTATCCTTAAGCAGTTTTATTCATTTTTTCTAATGATTGCTCTTTATCCAACAGCACTTGGAATGCCTGTCTTGATACTTCTAGATGTTCTTCTTTTGGTTTTGACGTTGTAAGTAATTGAAATGCGTAACCGACCATTTTAAATGGCATAAAAATAGTTCTTACAATTGAATTTTCACTGAAAAGGACCTCACCGTAGAAAGGAAACCAAAGCACTACTTTTAGCCATAGCGGCCCAGGGATAAATGACATGATCACGGTATAGATCGCAAGTAAAATGAAGACACTTGTTCCGCACCATTCATGAATCCTCGATGTGTTCTTGCCTTCTTCTACTGTGATAGGACTGTTTTGTAAGTATAAATTGTGCATGACATGTTCTGCCGCATGATATTTTCCCATAGGTGTAACCTTTAGCATGATCACGACAACAAGAAATCCAGAAAGTAAACCTGACAAAAACCCAAAGCGATCAGGGCCAGATGAACGAACCATGTCTGCCAACATTTCCATTCGGTAATTCATGATTAAAGGCAATAGCATGAAAAAAAGTCCTACATACCACTTCATATAAAATGCATACAAGGTATCGGCAAAGCCTCGAAGCAGTGGAACTCTCAACATATTATGCAACCAATTTGGCAAGGGCTTAAGCTTCTTTAGTTCAACCTCAATTTCTCCGTTTTTCTTTCTAGTAGCACGTGATTCATAATTTTTTCCGTAAAATGAAACGGCATTACTATGAGCCATTCCACCATTTATAAGAACCTCATTTATCGTCATAACACTCTCTCCTCAAATGGAAATCCCTATTACGCAACACGTTATATCGCATCACGATATATCACTCAACGATATAATATATCTTTTCCCATTATTATGCAATACCTTTTGGAAAAAAATATGAAGAATTTTTATGCTATAATTTATTTGGTTATCATGCAGTATTTATTTGGAGGCTCTATATGAAAAAAACCTCACCACATCATTATTTACCTCTCACACATACCACTTATTACATATTAATTTCGCTCATTACACCACTTCATGGCTATGGCATTATGCAAAAGGTTGAAGAGATGAGTAATGGAGAAGTCAAACTAGGTCCCGGGACATTATACGGGGCATTAAGTAAGCTGGAAAAACAAAACATGATCAGTAAAACAGAAGAAGACGAAGAGAGAAGAAAATGCTATGTCTTAACCCAATTAGGAAAGCAAGTCGTGAAATTAGAATGGGAACGACTACAAACTCTAGTAGAAGTAAGTCGGAAGCTTGTTCATGATATCGAGGTGGAACAATGACAACAAAGAAAGTGCTTAAGGTCTTTTGGGCATGGCAGGATGACAATGAGGAAATCTGGTTAAATGAGATGGCGAAAAGAGGATGGGCACTAAAATCCTATCGCTTCATCTATACTTTTGAAAAAGTAGAAGAAACCAATTATGTCTATAAACTCGATTACAAGTCGACGAAGGATGATGATTTAGAAGAATACAAAGCACTATTTAAGGACTCCGGCTGGGAATATGTCACACGATATGGCGACTGGCACTATTTCCGTACCATTAAAACAGAGGAGACTTCTCCTGAAATATACAGTGATGTTGAATATAAAATTGAAACCTACAATGGATTACTCCAAAACTTAATTGGAGCTTTTCTTGCACTGTTGATCATTTCTACCTTGGTTATTTTTGAGGTAATCGGAGAATCGTTTTCTATCGGTATCAGCTTTTTTCTTGGAGGTATAACCTTTATTACTGGTCTATGTGTCATGAAAGTGAAACAAAAGATTAATAGATGTCGAGAGTAGTCATAATGAACTGACTTAGACTCCTTGTAAAAAGTAAAGCACTAGTTACCTAGTGCTTTACAACTTAATTTATACAGTCCCCAATGGAACACCCTGAATTGTTCTCTCTCCGATTTCAACTTCACGGCCAAACAGTCGGCTATATACCCCCATTTGATTTTCCAGTAACTGTGCATGTGTTCCTTCTTCTACAATCTTACCGTGCTCTAGTACGATCACTTTGTCTGCCGATAAAACAGTAGATAGACGGTGTGAGATAATGAGGATCGTTTGTTTCTTTCCTGATTTTAAAACCGCTTCATTCATTTTTGTTTCGGTTATTGGATCCAGTGCGGAGCTGGCTTCATCCAAAACAAGTATAGGTGCGTCCTTTAGGATTGCTCTTGCTAGAGAGAGACGCTGCTTTTGTCCGCCTGATAACAAGCTTCCTCGTTCTCCTACCTTCGTATCTAAGCCCTCTGGCAATGTATCGATGAGTTCGCCTAGCCCGCTGTCCTTCATGGCTTTCAGCAATTCTTCATCTGTTGCGTCTGGCTTACCAATTCGTAAGTTTTCAGCCAATGTCCCGCTTCGTAACGTCACATCTTGTGTCACAATGGCCATTTGAGAACGAAGCCAATTCGTATCCCAATCAGTAATACTTCTTCCGTCTACTTCAATTTGCCCCTTGTTCATTTCATACAATCTAAATAACAAATCAACAATCGTAGATTTACCAGATCCACTCGGACCAACTAACGCTACCTTTTCCCCTGCCTGAATCGTAAAAGAAACCCCTGATAACACATTTTCCTCTTTACCAGGATATGCGAATGTCACATCATGAAGACGAATGTGACCTTGAGATCGATCACCACGAACACCAGTAGTCGTTTCTGCTTCAGCCGTTTCCTCAGCTAGCAAAATTTCAGAGCGGTCAAGTGCTGGACCTGTTCTTCTTACCGATAACCAGTTACGAAGAAGTCTCTGCATTTCATTTGCCGCAATCGTCACTAATCCACCGGCAGTCAGCATCTGTCCAGTTGAGAGATTGTTATCCCAAATGAGCATGGTACTAATCAAATAGACAACACCTAATGCAAAGCCGTTATAGCTCGCAATGACAATAACAGACTGCATTCTCGCTTTTAATTCTTTGATCGAGTGCTTCACAAACGTATCACGAATCGCAACAACACTTTCCACTTCACTGTCTGATACACCCATAACTCGGGATAAATGAATACCCGTTACTGATTCTCTTAACCTCTCTAGATATCGAGAAGCTTCCTTTCTAGCATCTGCAGAGGCTGCTCTCGTTCTCGCTCCTACATAATTGGATGTCCAGTAGAAAATAACTCCGAGCACCACACTCGTAATCATTAAATACGGATGAATCCATAACAAGACTAAACTATAAATAATAACCCCTTGCACACTGGCCATAAAGGTAGATCCTTCCCACGCCAGGAAGTTGTGCAGTGTATCGGGGTCATCTGACACTCTCGCCAACAATTCCCCAGAAGGGTTGTTATGATAAAACGAGTAAGGCAAAATTTGCAGGTGACGGAATAGTCGTAACTTCTGCCAGTTCGTTACCGTTTTAGCAGTTTGATGGCAAAAGTATTCATCGATGACCATCATCACTAAATCTAACACAGCTGATAAAATTAATAACCACATTAAGCCCCAAAGCCAATTATAGTTTTCATTTGGAAGAATGGTATCTACTAACCAGCTTAAAGCTAACGTTGGAATGAGTGCGGAAAAAACCTGACTGATTGCAATTACAATTGAGTCACCAATAACCCATTTTTTATAAGGCTTTAAAAACGCAAGGACTCTTCTTCCATCGCGACTTTTTGTTTGAGAGACAGTGTTTTTGCTCATCCTACCATCTCCTTTTCTAGTTCACTATATTGAGCTTTGTATAATTCGTAATATTGCCCTTTTAATGCAAGCAGCTCTTCATGTGTTCCTTTTTCAGCCACCATACCTTGGTCTAATAGAATGATAGTATCTGCCTTACGAACGGTGATTAATCTATGCGCAATTGTAATGGTGGTTCGACCCGGTATGAGCTCTTCAAGGGATGCTTGAACTTTTTCTTCTGTTTCCCCGTCTAGTGATGACGTTGCTTCATCAAAAATGAGGACAGGTGGTTGACGTAAAATCGCTCTTGCTAATGCGACACGTTGACGTTGACCTCCAGAAAGCTTTAGACCCCGCTCACCCACAATCGTTTCATATCCATCTTCAAGTGTTTCAATTAAATCCTTTAAGCCCGCTGCTTCTACTGCTTGCTCTAGCTCTTCCTGGGTCGCAAGTGGTTTACCATATAAAAGGTTTTGACGAATCGTACTATTTAACAGAAATGTTTCTTGAGATACCACACCCACCTGCTGACGGAAGCTGTTTCGGTTATAATCAAATAAATTCTTATCATCAATCGTTACAGAACCCGAACTAGGTTCATATAATCCCAATAAAATTTGGACAAGTGTACTTTTCCCGCCTCCACTCGTACCTACAATTCCGATATGCTGACCTTGTTCTAAGAATACAGAAACACCTTTTAATATCTCCTTCTCACTGTTTGGATACGTAAAATGAATATCCTCCAGTTCAATTTTCCCTTTTACTTCTCCAAATGAAGGAAGGTTTTCTTCATGTTCTTCCGGCAGATCGAAATATTCATAGATTCTGTGTAAAGCCGGGATTGCCTGTTGGATAATTAATGCATTTTCAGCAAGTGATCTTACAGGCTGAAACATAATAGGGACAAAACTTAGACATGACACAATCACCCCTACCGTTATCTCTCCTTTCCAGATGGAGAAGCCTCCGATTAACATGATCACACCAGGTGTGGCGATATTAAATAAGTTCCCCAGACGCCAGTTTACTTTACCGATTAGCGCTGCACGAATCGAGTAGTTCTTCCAATCTAGCATTTTCTTTTCTTGAGTGCCTACTTCATCTTCCTGTGTCTGATACGTTCTGACTAAACGAACACTTTCAATACTTTCCTGAAGGTGTGAATACATATCTGCACGCATTTCACGTTGAACAGCACTCATTTTTCGCATCGTCTTTCCTAACACAAATGAAGGGTATATGTAGATCGCAAACACGACAAACATCACGATGGCTGCTGGCCAATAAATTACAAATACCGTTGCAAAGGCTGCAACTGCTCCGATGAATTGTTGAATGATTCTCGGTACGACTGTGTTATTCAAGTTTTGAATCGATTCCACATCATGAGTCAAACGATACAGCATATCTCCACGTGGTGCTGTCGTAAAAAAAGACATCGGTGTACGATGCAATCGTTTAAACGCCCGTATTTGCATATCAGTGATAACATCAAGACCAATCTTCACCTGCACAAACTCCTGCATCGTCTCGAATAGTGACTTCCCTAGATACGCAATAAGAACGCCACCTACAATCCAAATCAGCAGGTTCATTTCCTTTCCGTCAATTACCACATCGACCAGCTTACCAACTAGGATGGAAGGCATCACCGTGAAAGCTCCACCGATTAACGAAAAAATTAAAGCTAAAAGCAACCTTTTCCAATACGGCTTAAAATGCCGCAACGTTGTTTTCACTAAATTCATGTTGTTCACCTCTCCTCGCAACATATAATTTTATACCAAATTATTGAAATTGACATTAATAATCTGAAAATAATTATTATTACTATTATTTTGACTTACTCCTTCCTTTTGTTCATTCGCTTTTAGCATGAATCTTTCTACGACTTTAGATGGAGATTCAGTAGTATTCAAATAAAAAAGGTTACTCACAAACAATGAGTAACCTTTTTAACTATGAACCGAGCTAACTAACAATCTTATAGTATTCTCTTGCTGTTAATTTATAAACAATCGCATAAAACACAGCAAATATGAGTATGGTTGCAGCTGTACAGATAACAAAGAGACCAATATTTGTTAGGTTTAACAAAGCCATTAATTTCGTGATTACTTTGAATGCAAAAGCTATATGAATGACGGCTGTAATAAGTGGCAGGAAGAACACGATCAGCACTTGGCTCTTAATTGATTTTTTAATTTCCTCTTTACTCAAGCCGACTTTTTGCATAATGGAAAAACGTCCTTTGTCCTCATATCCTTCAGAAATTTGCTTGTAATACATAATGAGAACTGCTGCCATTATGAATAATGCTCCAAGAAATAGGCCTAGGAAAAATAAACCACCGTATACAGAATAGAATGATTCTCTCGATTGCTCCCGTCCTTCTGCATGTCCTTGGATTGATGCCTCCGTTAGCTTTGTCGATAAAGCATTTGTTAATGCTATTTCATTTTCAGAGCTACCCTTTGCATCAAAGCCTGCAAAATAAGATAATTCCTTCCAGTCTGTTTTATCTAGTTCCTCAACAGGGTATAAAGCTTTAACTGTTTCTTCATCCTTCACGACGATAAGGTAACTATCAGTTAGCCCAAACTCACCAGATCCATCATTAATTGAAGATAAGTCTTCTATCTGACTCTTTACTTGAAGGTCCTGTCCTTGGATTGTAATAGTGCCTTTAATAGGCTCTCCTCCAGACGTATATACATGGACCTCATTATCCTTTAATGAAGCTGTTTCATTTTCCAACTGATTGTACTCATTAAGAGGAATTAGTTCGATCATAGATAAATCCGCAAATGATTCCATTGTGCTGCGGTCTGTTGTAAATGTGTTTCCCTCCCTAATGGCCGGAAAGTCCGCAGAGCGGTAATGAATCGAATTTTCTATTTCTATTTCGTACTTATTCGCCTCTTCCTGGATTAGTTTTTCTACTTTTTGTGTTTCTTCTTCAGTAAGGTTATTAGCTGAAATCGTAATTTCTTTCGGGTAGCGATTTACCAACAAATCTTCCATCCCAATATAAAGAGACACTGTTGTTGATAACATAACCAATACCATTGTCGATAGAATACAAATATTGGCTAGACCTACTGCGTTTTGTTTCATACGATAAATCATTCCGGATACAGAGATAAAATGTTTTGTTTGATAATAGAACCCTTTGTTTTTACGCAATAGTTTTAATAGAGCTATCGTGCCCGCTGTAAACAACGCATATGTTCCAATGATCACCAGGATTACTGCCAAGAAAAATTTAGTCATCGCAGCTAATGGAGATTCAGTAGTGAGCGCGATGTAATAACCGCAAGACAGTGATGCCACACCAATTAAAACGAGGAACCATTTTGTTTTTGGTTCTTTTTCACCAACTTGACTCCCTCGTAATAATTCAATGGGTTTCGCCAAATAGATTTGCCTTAAATTATTTAAAAGAGTAAGAACAAAAATCCCAAGAAAAAGAATGAATGTAACTCCTATTGAATGGAGTGAAATAAAATACGTAAGTGTCACTTCAAAACGTAATATATTATTCAACAGAAGGAACATTAATTTACCTATAATCATTCCACTTGCTAATCCAATAACAAGACTACTTGCAGCAACGAAAAGCGTCTCCCACACAATGACTTTGGAAATATGCTTTTTCTCCATACCAAGAATGTTGAATAGTCCAAATTCCTTTTTCCGTCGTTTCATTAAAAAACTATTTGTATAGAACAAGAAAATAACTGAAAAGAACCCGATGACGATATTACCTAAATTCAAAATAACTCGTAAGGAATTGCCACCGGACATGTCATTCAGTCCCGGATTTCCAGACATAAAATGCATCATGTAAAACATAGCAATAGTAATGATACATGTAAGAATATAAGGGATATACGTTTTCCGTTGTTTATTTATATTCGTTAGGGCAAGCTTGGTGTAGAAGAACCTAGTCATTTCTAACACCGCCCGTTGCAATGATATTTAATGTATCCGAGATCTTCTGGTACATTTCTTCATTGGATAAGGAGCCTTTATAGAGTTGATGGAAAACAGATCCATCCTTTATAAACAGAACGCGATTTGCGTGACTTGCAGCCTTTGTACTATGTGTCACCATTAGAACCGTTTGGCCTTCTTGATTAATCCGAGAAAAAATCTGCAATAGATCATCCGAGGAATGCGAATCCAATGCACCGGTTGGCTCATCAGCAAGAACGAGCTGTGGATTTGTAATAAGTGCCCTCGCTACTGCTGCCCGCTGCTTTTGACCGCCTGAAACTTCATAGGGGAATTTAGATAATATATCTTGGATTCTTAACTTTTCTGCAAGCGGCTTTAAACGGTTAGTCATTTCATTGTATGGAGTGCCGGATAAAACGAGTGGTAAAAAGATATTATCTTGCAACGAAAATGTATCAAGTAGATTAAAATCCTGAAATACAAAACCGAGATTCTTTCGACGAAATGCGGAAATATCCTTTTCACTGATGGATACTATATCCTTGTCATTCAGTAAAACTTTGCCGCTTGTCGGTTTATCAAGAGCAGCTAATATATTTAATAACGTCGTCTTACCTGAACCAGATTCGCCCATAATTGCCACATATTCACCATCTTCTAATGAAAAGCTGACATCTGTAAGTGCCTGAACATGATTTCCACCAAATCTTGTTGTGTATACTTTTTTTAAATTTTTCACTTCTAGCAGTGCCATGAAAAATTCCTCCGTCTCTATGTTTAAGTTCATGTTCAGTATAACAACAGGTCGCTGCATAAAAACATTGCTTTTGCTTACAAATAAGAGCTCAATCTTACATTAATGTAAGATTGAATAATTATAGCTTTCATTCCACTCCAATTTCCTTCGTTTCCAAATCGATAATGACCTTCGTTCCTTTTCCTACCTCTGATTGAATGGTTATGTCATGGGAAAGCTTGGTCAATATTTGTTTACAAAGATATAAACCAATCCCTGTCGATTGTTTAAAGGCTCGTCCATTAAATCCAGTAAAGCCCTTTTCAAATACACGAGGTAAGTCTTCCTCTTGAATTCCTATGCCTGTATCTTCTATCGTTAATTGATTATTCTTCCAATCAATCGAAATACTACCTTCATTTGTATACTTTAAAGCATTCGTTAGAATTTGCTCTATGACAAATAGCAACCACTTTTCATCTGTTAATACGGAGACGTTAATATCTGAATAGTTCAGACTGATTTTTTTTCGGATAAACAGTTTGGCATTTTTTCGGATGGCTAGTTTGATGATAGAGTCAATTTCATACTCCTTAAAAACAAGGTCATTCGACATATTTTCCAATCGTAAATATTGAAGAACAAATTCAACATATTGTTCAATTTTTATTAATTCCAATTCCAGTTCAGCTGTTTGCTCCGTATGTTCTGATTGCAAAAGGAGACGCATCGCTGCAATAGGTGATTTAATTTGATGGGTCCACTGTGTAAAATAATCAACTAAATCCTTTTGTTGTTGATCAGCTTGAACGGTCAATTCGTTCTTATTTGCATGTAGAATTCCCACTAGTTCTTGATACTTTTGTTCAATTGCATTGTTTGGGACTGGCATATGATTCATGTGTACCGTAATTGTTTTTTCTGCATGGTTTAGCTTTTTATAGTGCTTTCTAAATTTGATATAATCGACAGCAAAAAAGATGAGGGAACCATAAGAACATAAAAGGATAGAGTAGAGGATGGGGTCAAGGGGGAGGTGGCTAAGTGAAAACACGATCATGAAACATAAGATAAAAAAGAGGAACATAGCAATCGGCTTCCAGTTTTTATATAAATAAAGAAGGAGTAAATTAGGAGTCTTCATATTAGTCCACCAAATAGCCGAGCCCTTTCTTTGTTTTAATAAATTCATTTAATCCTATTGCCTCCAATTTCTTACGGAGACGGTTGATATTTACTGTTAGTGTATTATCATCAATAAAACTGTCCGTTTCCCAAAGCCGTGTCATGAGTATATCCCTCGAAACAGCCTTCCCCTTATTTTCAAGAAGTACTTGTAGAATTTTTTGATCGTTTTTGGTTAATTCTATTTTTTTGTCGTGAAAGGTAATGGTAGCATCACTTGTATTCAGGATTGCCCCGCGGTGCGTGAGTAAATTTGTTTGCCCAGTAAAATCGTACGCACGACGAAGCAGAGCTTGTACTTTTGACGTAAGAACCGTCAAATCAAAAGGCTTGGCAATAAAGTCATCTCCTCCCATATTCATTGCCATGACAATATTCATATTATCGGAAGCTGAAGAGATAAAGATAATCGGCACCTTAGATAATTTGCGAATCTCTTGGCACAACGTAAACCCGTTTACAAAAGGCAGAGAAATATCCAATAACACTAATTGCGGATCAAAGGAAACAAACTGCGTAATTACATTCTGGAAATCTGTTACATATTCCACTTCGTAACCCCACGGCTGCAGGTGGTTCTTTATCGTACTCGCAATGTTCATATTATCTTCAACGATAAAAATCTTGTACATACTATTAACTCCACTCATTAGAAAGTATTATTTAGATCCCCAATTCTTGGCCATTCTAGTCTACATTAAGGTATCTTTACTCATGTTAACTACAATTTGATTAACATTTGTTAAGGAGAATAATACTATCCATAAAATAAACTGTTCTCCCATTTTTCACAGTATAAAACAGCAATAACCATAATAATTTTATCAATTACCACTCAAACTCTTCTATATTCTTTAATAGTAAGTAGATTCAACAATATTTTTCATAACCCTTTAAAAACTACAAAAAAGTAGAGAGACTCAATAATTTATTAATAGTCAAGGAAGAAAAAAAAGAGGGATAGATAAACAGGACCTAATTACCTGTACTCGGCTACCCCTTTTTGTATAACAAATGATAGTTCAACTATAGCCAACATAGCATTAGTCAAGTGTTCCACAAACTTTATAAAAGAAGGAATACACAGTGCAGGAGACCTTTTTATTCCAAAAGCTCTTTTTGTTTAAAGATTTGGATGGATGAAATGATTACTATGGTGATAATAGCAATAGTTGTAATAAAAGCTAGCATGAAACTAGAATCTATTTCTCCTGACAACAAAACCTTACCTGTGTGCTCAGTCATTGTAGCCGGACTCCATTTCATATACTTTCCCAGAATGGTAGTGACCGTCGAGATGGCAAAGACCACAAATATTGTAACGAAAGCAACACTGCCATTTCCTTTCATTATCGTACTAAAAAACAACGTCAATGTAACAACAAAAACCAACCATATGCTGTAGATCATTACACTTTGAAAAATGCGCTCAAAAGCGACGGTTTCAATGAGCAAACTCGTATAATACCAGGAAGCTACGTATCCGATAATCAATGAAATGAGTGTAATTGTAAGTAATCCAGCCCATTTCGATAAGATATACGAGGAATAAGGAACTGGTTTAATCATGACCATACCTGCAACTCCACTCTGTCTTTCTGCGGAAACGACACCCATTGCACTTAAAACAAGAATGAGTACACCAAGCATTCCATAATTAGATAGAACCTTCATTAGCACTTCTGCCCCAGATGGAATAGGCATTTCAAGGATTGTACCTTCTGGAAGGCCGCCAAAAGTGTCCAAAATTTCCGGCATATAGTACGAACTAACCGGCTGCATGACACCTAGCAAAATAAAAACAATTGGAATCCATAAGATTTTATAATTTCTAACCATTTCCGTCATTTCTTTTCGATAAAGAACCATCCATTGTGTCATGCCTTCACCACCTTCATAAATAAATCTTCTAATGTTGTCTGAGCCATCTCGAACTTACGAATCGGAAGTTTTCTATCCACGATATCTTGTAATAATGTTTGCTTCCCATCTACCATATCTTTTAAAACGATGCTGGCTTTATTACCTTGAATGTTAACCTCAGATACAAAGCTATAACTCTCTATGTCCTTTAACCACTCGGTAACCTTCGATTCGAATTCAATCTGTAAAATAGGTTGTCGATACTCTTCCATTACACTACCCAGGCTACCTGATATCGCAATTTCACCGGCATGCATGATAAGTATGTCGTCACTTATTTCTTCTGCATCGTGTAGGACATGAGTGGAGAAGAGAATGGTTGTTTCCTCTTTAATCTCTCTCATCATGTCCAACACTTCCCGTCTCCCGAGTGGATCGAGTGCTGAAACTGGCTCATCTAAAATAAGTAATTTCGGACGATGAATGAGTGCCTGTGCCAATCCGAGGCGCTGCTTCATTCCACCAGAATACCCCCCTATTTTTCTTTTCTTCGCATTCGTTAGACCCACTCGTTCAAGTAATTCTTCACTTCTTTTTTCTGCTTCTTTACGATTCAGTTTTGCTAATTGTCCTGCGAAAACAAGAAACTCTTTCCCACTCATCCAATTATAGAAAGCAGGATATTGAGGTAAATACCCAATAAACTGCCTTAAATCTTTTGCCTTTTCCCCTTTAAAATCAATATTACCTGAGGTAGGTTCTAGCAATCCGGATAGCATTTTTAATGTCGTTGTTTTTCCTGCTCCATTCGGTCCAAGTAATGAAACACACCGGCCTTCTTCAATATGAAAATTGATTCCTTTAACAGCATTCGTATTTCCAAATCTTTTTACTAAATCGTTAGCCTTTACTAATTCCATTAATCATTTCTCCTTCCAATAACAAAGTAAAGGACTGGCCCGATTAAGTTAATAAAGATAATAACAAGGATCCACATCCATCTTGGTCCGTTCGTTATCTCTTCTCTAATACAAGAGACTAATGCAGTTATCATAAGAATTAATTGTAAGACAAGAATTGGTGCAATCGCTCCCCAAGGGATTCCATTTAACAGTTCATTCATTTTTATTCCTCCAAATTGTTTATTTACCCTTAATACGATTACGTTCATCAAATCGTTCACTCACAATAAAATAAAAAAAAATCTCAGGAATTTGATCCTGAGACTTTTCTTTTGAAAATCTTTCTTACAAATACAAGATATATAATGAGGTACGTTGGAAATTGTATAAGGCCTAAAATACCCCATAACCAAGCATTGTGTCCTCTCTTCCGTGCATCCAAAAACATCCATGATCCCTGACAAATCAGAATGAATGCAACCACAATCCATAACCAAATCGAAATGCTACTTAGTTCGTTTGAGTTCATTCATTACTGACCTTCTTTCTAGGTTTGTTAAAAGCTAAGGGCAGTAAGATGATCCCCACAAGCTGAAAATAAAGGAAAAGAATTGGCTGACGATAGGTGGCAGCTATCACCACTGAAAGCACAAATACTGCAACAGAGATAAAAGTGAGAAGGTCTTTCCATTGTTGTTTTTGTATCCTTTTTTTCTCTAGTTCAACATTCTGTTGAAACCATTGTAAGTTTGGAGTAGATACTGGATTCCATTGTTCCAGTTTATCTAAACCATCTACTATTTGCTTAACCGTTTCTTCATCTTCATTATCCAACATAGAATTACTATTTTTAGAATCAAACTCCTTCACGTTCAGCCAACTCCTTTCGTATACTTTTTAGACCATTTGAAACTCGAGATTTTACGGTTCCTTCTGCAATACCCATCATTTTTCCAATTTCCTCATATGAATATCCGTAATAATGCTTTAATACGATTGGCATACGTATGTCTTCATTAATTCTGGAAAGCACATCAAGCACATCTGTCCATTCTTCATTCATATTAGCTGCATTCCATTTCATTTTTCGGAGCGCTTGTTCCTGATTTAGCCAGCTTTTCTCCCGCTTCTTTCTACGCTGCTGATCGATGAAAAGGTTCGTTGCAATTGTGATGAGCCATGAGGAAAACTTGGATTCACCATTATACAGTTTGATTTTTTCAATACACTTCATCATCGTCTCTTGTGTTAAATCTTCTGCTATTTGTGGATGAAGGGTGACTTTCATTAAATACTTAACGACGAACGAATAATTCTGCTGTAGCAGTTTCGAAAGAGCTAAGGTATCTCCTTTTTTCGCCCTTTGAATTAAATCTTTTTCATCCATGAGATCTACTCCATACAATCATGATCTATATGTAATACGACTACCTGATTAAAATCGTTCGTTTTTAAAATAAAGAAACATAACAACAACGTTTAGCCACCTAATAGTATTTATTAAGTTTACATGAAAGTTATCTAGTTGGCCAAAAGCCAAAGAAATGTTTTCGATTCAACACTATCAAACTACTCACATGATTTGTTTAATGGGTCCTTTCATTACTCTTCTCCATTAGTAAATGATATGTTCTATTTCATCGCTCTTCGTACTATGAAAACTATCAAACCTAAGACTATTAATACTGGTAATAAACCTAACAACAATATAGTGCCCAGAACACATCACCTCGTCTTCCAATTATCCTGCCGATTGTATTTTTCATTCGGAACTCCACTCATACTTAATATCAGGCAAGTTTTCTTCATTCTCGTATCCTCTTCCAATCACTTTAAATCCATTCTTCTCATAAAATTTTTGTGCGTTTACATTTACCTCAAAAGTATATAATGTTAATTGCCCACATGATTGATCTTTTACCCTATTAAGTAATGTTTGACCTATACCTAATCCTTGATAATCAGTATGAATATAAAGTTGGCTTATCTCCCTTTCATTATAAGCAATCATTCCAACAACCCTGTTATTCAATATTGCTAGATCGATTTGATATTGTTCAGCTAATATGTGATTTAAAAAATTTATATGATTTTCAATGCTATGAATCTCCTTCTGACCAATTGCTCGTTCTTTACTTTCTCTCCACATTTCGACGGTTTGCTTTGCAAACGAAGGACTATACCTAGTGATGATGATAGGTTGGTTCATTACAACACCCTCTACGTTATTTAGTGATATTTAATAGTTTTTCAACTACTACTTTGTAAATCTTTCTATTTCTGCTTCCTCTCCCCTTCTAATTACTTTGTTATCATAGACAACTCATATTCTACTATTTCCTTTATCTCCTTGTTTCCAACTATTCCAGAGTGAAATGTATTGGATTGTGGCCAATACACTTCTCTAAATGATACTCCATTGTTAAGTTCTATTTCTATAAAAACACTGGTACCATCCTGATCATATAAAGTTTCTCTATCTACTAGTTTTAAGGTCGGCCATATTTTCAGGAAATGATCTTTAGACTCCTGTGAAAATGAATGTACTCTTCTGCCATCCTCAGTACTCTCAATATGAATATCTTTCACCAGATTATCAATTGGATAGAGTTCACCTGCAGTTGTGGCTTTTGGGTGTGTTTCAGCTACATACACTTTATCATTCGCAAATACAATCAGAGAAGATGGATATCCTTCTATTGCATGAATTGTGGTCCCTTCTTCTAAAAAAGTTGCATCTCCATTTCTCATCTTATGGTTACTACATGCACGGTCCGCCATTTTATAGGTTACTTTTCCAAGCTCCTTACCTTTCTCTACTGATATTTGTTGATTCTCATCAGGAGAATCTGGGAAATGATGTTGATATTTTATGTCTTGAATCATGACCATATCTACCCATTCAATAATTCCATCAGGACATTTGGTCATCACTTTAAAATTATTACAGGAGGTTAGGAGGCCAATAAGTAGAAAAACGAACAAACTTTTTATCACTTTCACTTAACTCCCTGCCCTTCTACTTTTCATAGTTTCAATGCAAAATTATTCGATTGTCATACTGCTATTTAAAATAGCCAACCACTCTGTTTGTGGAGATACGAGACTTGGTAAGTTATCTACCTTTGACCAAAACAGCTTGAACGTATGATTATCTGTATGAATCTCCCAGTTGTCCTCCTTGCTATGTGAATGAAGGTGATAAAATTTTCTTGTTATCTTGGTTGTTACATGTATTTTCTTTACCCAACCTGTTATTTGGTACGAAATATAATTTGGATCTGGATACTGATCTCCTTCCTTGTATGAGATCTGCACGAATTCCCCATGTTCTCGTTCATGAAGAACAGTAATCCCCCTTCTGATTTCTGCCCATTGGAAACTTGATATATCTGGTCTGGAGTATACCTTTGCTTTATCAAGAAGGACGTACTTATCTTCTAAGTTTTGTTCCTGAACACCAATCATTTTACATGAGAGAAATTCCTTCAGCCCTGTTTCCTCAGTCGCTTCTCTAAGAGCTGCCCTTTCATACTCTTCATTAACTTCAACGGTACCTGCTGGTAGTTGAATTCCAGCACTTGGGTGTTCAAGTAGAAGAAGCTGCAACTGTTCATTTTTTCTTCTAGTAATAAAGCAAGTAACTTTTCCAAGCGCAGTTTCCATTCGTTCCCTCCCAGATAGTAGTCTGTTAAACTACCCTTTTAGTTGTATCACTTTAAAATAAGCTTCCCATCAAAATCCGATAAGTCCTGTAATACTTCTTTATGATGCTGATCCCAAAATTCATCGGTCCCACGTGGTAGTGCATCTAACGAGAAAAATTTTGCATTACTCGTTTCTTCCGTTACCTTTAAAAGGGATCCCTCCCACTCATCTACTAAAAATAAAAACTCGAACATCTGATACTCATCACCAAATAAATTCACTGTCGACTTATGAGGTGCTGTATAAATGGCGATCAATGTAGCCTGAATGACATCAATTCCCGTCTCTTCTTTCACTTCTCTATTAAGCGTTTCATAAATTGACTCATTAAGCTCTATTGATCCTGATGGCATCCCCCACCGATTCTCTCCTTTTCTATCTACAAAAAGGATCCTTTCGTCACGATCCTTTATAACGGCACGGATAGAGGGGATGATTAATTTCTGATGTCCTACTGCCTTCCGTAATTGTCCAACATATGACTCGTTCCAACTATGATTTGACACATCATTTCCTCCAGTAAAAAACTTCCACTAACTATATCTAACTTCTATAACAAAGAGTAGTAATCCTTCTCGAACTACTACTCTTTTCCATCTCAAATAAATATTGATTAATTAGCTACTCAAGTCCATCCACAGCTCCAAATAATGGTCTAGCTCTTTTGCAATTTCTTGTTTTCTGTCAAAAAGTTCTTGTAACTCCCCATAGCTTAGAGTATCTAGAGCCATCGCACTGTCTAGCTCGTTAATCTCACATTCAAGCGATTCAATTTTTGCCGTCACCTTATCTGCGTTCTTTTGTGAATCAGCGTTTACGTTTCTTTCCTTTTTCGGCTTCTCCTGCTTCACCGATTCATTTTTTTCAGTTTGTTTCGTTTCAATTCTTTTCACTTTTCGGTACTCATCATAATTACCGTCATAACTAGTTAACTGAAAGTCCTCCAGTGCAATCATTCGCTCTCCAATCTTGTTAATAAAATAACGGTCATGAGAGATAAAGAATATTGTACCTTTGAATTCCTCAAGTGCTTCCTCCAGTGTTTCGATTGATTGAATATCAAGATGATTAGTCGGCTCATCTAGGATTAGTAGGTTAATATCCTGATATAACAGCATCGCAAGCTTCAACCGAATTCGCTCACCGCCCGATAAATGCTTAACCTTTTTAAAAACTGTATTTTTATAAAACATGAACTTCGCCAAGTACTCTCTTGCTTTTCCGATAACAATCGAAATATCTTCCCGGAAGCACTCAATTACCGTTTGTTCTTCGTCATTGAACTCAATAATCTGTGGCAAATAGGCGACCTTCACATTCGCTCCTAACTCTACTTTGCCTTGATCCGGTTTTTCTTCACCCAGCAGCATCTTCAAGAACGTAGTTTTCCCACTTCCATTCGGCCCAATCAACCCTACTCTTTCACCGTAATGTACCATGAGCTGAGCACCCTTTAAGACTACCTTCTCTTCATAGCTTTTGTATACGTCCATTGCCTTGATTGTTTCTTTCCCAGATCGTTCTGTTTCATTAAAATGAAGTCTCATATTTCGTCTCTCAAAGATTGGCTTATCTATACGGTCCAGCTTATCGAGCTTTTTCTGAATACTGCCGGCACGTTTGAAGAACTTATTATTATCTTCTCTCATGGCCCAGTCACGTAAGCTTAGCACCTGCTTTTCCATGTTGTTAATCTTCTTTTGTTGTTCCCGGTAATGCTCATATTGAATTCGCATGTTTTCTTCTTTTTGGGTCACAAAAGAGCTGTAGTTCCCTTTGTACGAGATGGATTCCATATCCTCAATTTCTACAATTTTGTTCACCACATTATCCAGAAAGTAACGGTCATGCGATACGATAATGACAATTCCTTTATAACTATGAAGATAACTTTCCAGCCATTCAATTGATTCCATATCTAAATGGTTCGTCGGCTCATCCAACAAGAGGATATCCGGGTTATGAATTAAGAGTTTCCCCAGCACGACTGTCGTTTTTTCACCACCACTTAATAGGTCAAAGTCTCTTGCTAAAAAGCTTTCGGAAAATCCAAGACCGGTACAAACTTTACTGATTTTCTCCTCTCGTTCATATCCACCTTTTACTTCAAACTGTTGAACAAGCTCACTGTATTTATGGAGAGCCTTTTCTAATTTTTCACCCTCTAACACTTGCATCTGCTGTTCAAGTTCACGCATTTGCTTCTCTATCTCATCAATCTCTTCAAATGCAAGGTTCAAAACGTCCATTACTTTTAATCCTTCCGGAAATTGAGGAGATTGTTCCAGGTATGCCTTCGTCGCCCCACGAGGTAAATGAATCAATCCCTCATCATAACCCGGGCTTGACGTTTGCGGATATCCTGGCCAATAGTTCATCGGTAATACTCCAGCAATCAATTTCAGGATGGTACTTTTCCCACTGCCATTAGCCCCGACAATCCCTAGACGATCCCCTTCAAATGCCTCTAACGAAATATTATTCACCACAAGCGTGGCATCCATAAACTTTTTAATTCCATGTATTTTCAGCTCTAACATTTTACTTCCTTCTTTCCTCCAAGGCCAATTGGTGATGCCTTTTATGGACAGGAAAAAGAAGACTTTCTATACTATTCAAATTTTTTGTATGCAAAAAAGACCGTAAGAAGATGAATCTTCCTACAGTCTTATTATCTGTTCATATAATGGTTTCTGATATTTTGGCACGTTAAAAAAGCATAAAGAAATGCCTAAGCCTAAATCAGAATATAATTATACTCTCAGGTAGTAGTAAAGTAAGTGAACCTTCTCATTCGCCGTCATTCCATAAAGAGCATACCAAATAAGCCTATTTATAATAGGTTCTTTGACACTCCATACAAAATTCATATTAATTTTTCAATTAATAATTAGCGATTTGTTGGTTCCATAAACTTACTTTCCCTCCTCCAAAGATTTCCTTTATTATCTCAAGTTTGTATGATTTTGTAAATATGTATTTCCGAATTTAGCCAACTCACTACTGTTACGTATTTTTCTCCTCAGACAAAAAAAAGATGAACATCAGAATCCTATGTTCATCTTTATTTATTTATTTCTTCAGACGGTAAACTCTTGCCTCATAAGGCTTTAACGGAAACTTCTCAATAGATTGATCTGCATCGACATCATAGTTTGAAATTATCAATTCTCTTTTTTCAGAATTAATATGTCCTGGAAGAACAAATTCCGGCGTTTCCTTACTGAAGTTGCAGACCACGAGAAGTTGTTCATCACCAAGTGTTCTAGTGAAGGCATAAATTTGTTCATCATCTTCATGGATGATATCGTATGTTCCATAAACGATAATTTCATGCTGTTTTCTCAGCTTAATTAATTCTTGATAATAGTAGAAAATTGAATCTTTATCAGCTAGAACTGCTTCTGCATTAATATTTTCGTAATTTGGATTTACAGGTATCCACGGAGTTCCTGTCGTAAAGCCCGCGTTTGCACTTGCATCCCAATGAATCGGAGTTCGCGCATTATCACGACCTCTTTCATGAATTCCTTTAAAGATTTCTTCATGAGAAAGAAAATCTGGTGTTAAATCACGATAGGCATTTAGAGTTTCGATGTCTCGATAATCGTCAATGCTTGTAAATTTCACATTTGTCATGCCCATTTCTTCTCCTTGATAAATATAAGGAGAACCTTGCATCATATGAAGACACGTAGCAAGCATTTTACCTGAAATCACACGATATTCTTCAGAATCATTACCCCATCTAGAAATGGCTCTTGGTTGGTCATGATTGCTCCAATATAAGCTATTCCAGCCTTCGTTTTCTAATTCCTTTTGCCATTTCGTAAAGATCTTCTTCAAATCTGTCAGTTTCCATTCATTTGGATCCCATTTACCGAACTTTCCATCACCTAGTCCAACATGTTCGAAATGGAAGACCATGTTCAATTCATGTCTGTCTTCTCCTGTATATAGCTTTCCTTGTTCAACGGAAACTCCAGGCATTTCACCGACCGTGATTGTATCATAGTGACTTAATGCTTCACGATTCATTTCATGTAAGAACTCATGAATTCTCGGCCCATTCATGTAATACTTTCCGCCGTCACCGTATGGAAGGCCTTCTTTTACTTCACCTTGCGGGTAGCTTGTATCTTTCGAGATAAAGTTAACAACATCCATTCGGAAACCGTCAACACCCTTATCTAGCCAGTATCGCATCATGTCGTAAACTTCATTTCTGAGTTCAGGATTTTCCCAATTCAAATCTGGCTGTTTCTTGCTGAAAAGGTGTAAATAATATTCATCTGTTGCTTCATCATACTCCCAGACACTTCCACCAAAGGCAGCACCCCAGTTTGTCGGTGGCTGTCCGTTGACACCTTTTTTCCATATATAATAATCGCGATAAGGATTGTCCTTTGATTTTCTGGATTCAACAAACCACTGATGCTCATCACTTGAATGGTTGACAACAAGGTCCATCATAATTTTGATATCATGTTGATGAGCAGTTGTTAGCATCTTTTCAAAGTCTTCCATCGTCCCGAACTCATCCATAATATTACGATAATCCGAAATATCATATCCGTTATCATCATTCGGTGACTTATAGACTGGTGATAACCAAATGACATCGATCCCAAGTTTTTTGAGATACGGAAGTTTTTCTGTAATTCCGTTAATATCACCAATTCCATCACCGTTCGAATCATTAAAACTTCTCGGATAGATCTGGTATATGACACTTTCTTTCCACCATTTTTTATTCATTCTAAAAACACTCCTCAACTTGTATTTCTATTATTTAATGGATCCTTTCATTACCCCGCTAATAATCCACTTTTGCGCAAATACATAGACAATTATCATTGGAGCAAGAGCCATTAAATAAGATGCAAATGCTAAATTATAGTCTGTACTAAATTGAGATTGGAACACATATTGCACTAGTGGCAGTGTTGCCATTTCCCTGTCACTTAACAGGACAAGCGGCAGCATAAAGTCATTCCATGCACCAAGAGCAGTCAGAATAGCCACAGTCGCATTCATTGGAGCAAGTAAAGGGAATATGACTTTCCAGAAAACGCCCCATGTACTGGCTCCGTCAATAATCGCTGCCTCTTCTAACTCAATAGGAATTGAACGGATGAACCCAATGTAAATAAAAACATTAAACGATAAATTAAATACAATATATAAGATGATTAACCCAACTAGATTATCCATTCCCCACGCACTGGTTTGCTTAACAAGTGGAAGCATGATAATCGGGAAAGGGATGAACATCGCACTCAAGAAGTAATAATATAATGACTTATACAGTCTTTTATGCATGTTTCTCGCCACAACATAGGCAACTAAAGAGTTTGTCAGTACCGTAAAAAATGTCACAAACAGCGTTACAATGAAGCTGTTTTTTAATGCATTGAAGAAATTTGTCATTTCAATGGCCTGTATGAAATTATCAAATGACCACGATTTTGGAAGTGTGAGTAAATTACCTGCCATTTCCGGTGGTGTTTTAAACGCAATGGTGATTGTTAAATACAATGGGAAAAGAATTAACAATGAGCCAAATAATAAAAGACTAGTTGCGGTCCAATTTATTCCTTTTCGATTCATTTTATTCCGCCTCCCTCTTATTCAAAAATCGCAGTTGGAAGACTGAAATAACAACAATAACGATAAAGTACAACACAGCATTTGCTGATTGATAAGCAAAATCTCCGCCTTCAAATCCTCCTCTGTAAATTAACAGGGAAATGGATTCTGTTGCTCTACCAGGTCCTCCTCCAGTCAGTGCAACGATTTGGTCAAATACCTGAAGGAATCCTTTCATTGATAAGACCATGTTTATCGTGAAAAAAGGAGCGATCAATGGGAACGTAATACTCCAAAACTTTCTCCATATTCCTGCACCATCGATACTGGCTGCTTCATACAAATCTTCAGAGATTGTAACAAGGCCAGCCAAATATAAAATGGTATTAAACGATACGGATTGCCAAACAGCTACTAGAACAATTCCTAACCAAGCTAAGTCCGGATTACCTAAGATATTACTAGCAAGCCAGTCCCACCCCAACTGTTCTCCAATTCTAGGGAAAATATGGGCAAATATAAAGTTGAATATAAAACCAACGATTAAAATACTTAAGATATACGGTAAGAAATAGACTGCTCTAAGGGTTTTTTGAAATTTAATTTTTGAATTAAGTCCGATTGCAATCATTAGGCTAATGAAGTTTACAATAATGGTTGTAACGATTGCAAATTTAAATGTAAACAAGTACGCACTTCCCGCACGGTCATCCTTAAATACATTCAGGTAATTTTTTATCCCGACGAAATTCCAGTCTCCGTATCCTTTCCAGTCTGTAAAACTGTAAAAGATACCTTGTAAGGCTGGATATGTATGAAAGATAAAGAAAAGAACGAATGCAGGGATCGCAATGGACAGATAGACTTTACTTTTCTTCATTAGCGTGGTGGCCCCCTTTAACAGAAGGAGCAGGGCATCTTTACACGAGATACCCTGCCATTCTGATTAACGATTTTGAATTTTATCCCATTCAGCATCTAACTTCTTAAGGAATGATTCTTTGTTCTTTTTCGCTACAAATTCTTGCAGGTAGCCATCAGTACCCATTCCAGCAGGATAGTAGTGATCTGGGAAGCTTGTAAGTGCTCCACTTTCAAAATTAGCTTTAATTCCTTCGAATACTGGATCTTCTTGGAATACGTCTTGTACTGCAGAGAATGCTTTTTGTTCATCTGTATATTTCTTAGCTGTTTCTTTATCCAACATAAACTCTAGGAATTTTGTAGCTTCTTCTTTATGCTTTGTATCTTTATTCATTGTTAATACAACGTCAACACCAGATACAAGCTTATTTTGCGCAGGGTCATTTGTTACCGGCATTGGGAACACACCAAGTTGAATATCGGGATTTGCCTTTTTAATTTCTGGAATTGCCCAGTTTCCTTGAAGGTAGAATACACCTTTTCCACTTGCAAAAGCGTTGTTTCCATCGCCGTAAGCAACACCCATATTATCTTTATGGCCATAGCTAGTGAGTGTCAACATTTTATCCGCAACTTCATCATAGCTTTCTACAAACGTTGCTTCACCATTATTTTTCTTTTGGGCAAAGTCTTCACCCGCAATGTTCGCACCAAGTGAATTCCAAGGAATCATACCTGTCCACGCATCTTTTAGCGTGAAGTAGATTGGAATTTCACCAGCAGCCTTAGCCTTATCCAATGCTGCTACAAATTCATCCCACGTTTTTGGAACTTCAAGTCCTAATGCTTCAAACTTCTCTTTGTTGTAAATGACAGCATTTGCATTTGTTGCATATGGAATACCAAATGTTCCTTCTTCATCTGGACCTACTAGTCTGCCAAGCATGTCAACATAAGAAGGTTGAACATTGTTAATAAGGTCTGAATCAGAGAAATCATTTAATACACCTGCTCTAGCTAATTCTCCGTATGTTGCATTTCCACCGATTGCCATAAGATCTGGTAAGTCATTTTTAGTTAAACGTGTTTTAATTACTGTTTCAGCCTCCGGAGGAGAATCCAATTTAATTTTAATATCAGGATTTTTCTCTTCGAATTCTTTAATTAGCCCTTTGTAAGTCTCAATATTTTCTGCTTTGTTAGAGAATAATTCAAGCGTTACTTTACCGTCTTTTGCTTCATTATCTCCTCCTCCACATCCGGCTAGTAAAGAAGCACCTAATGCAATACTCATAACGCCCATTGTAACTTTTTTAAATAACATGGTTTGTTTCCTCCTAAATATTGAATGTATAGTAAACGTTTACGCAAATGAATACACAGAACGTAAACGTTTACGTAAATGCGTGAATATAAGGGAAAGACTTAACTCCTTTCCTTTACACTCATTCTTTCTATAATCTTATGTGGAACGATACTGCTGCCAGGAACTTGATCTGTATCCATCATCTCCATTAACATCTTACCAGCAATTTCACCCATTTCCATAAAAGGTTGGTGAATTGTAGTTAATGGCGGAACTGACATACTGGCTAAGTTAATATTATCGTAACCTATAATAGACAAATCATTCGGTACGTTTATCCCGAACTGACTTGCTGCCGAAATGGCACCAACTGCCATTTCATCACTTGCTGTAAAAATAGCGGTTGTTTGTGGTTTTTGATTCAACAGATTAACTAAACCCATTTTCCCATCCCAAAAGCTAAATCCACTTGTCACCATAACACTATCTGTATCTACCTTAAGATTGTAATCTTTCATGGCCTGAATAAACCCATCAATTCGAGGTTTACCCGCAATCATATCTTCCTTATTACCACTAATCATCCCAATATTTTGATGACCTTTTTGGATCAGATACTCTGTCGCTGAATAGGCTGCCTCAAAATCACTTACTTTCACATATGGAATTGGTAATTCAGATTGTGTCGATAATAGAACTAAAGGAACCTTCATTTTGGTTATAAAATCGTATTGATTCTCTTGTAAGACTTCGCTGGTATAGATAATTCCGTCCACGCGCTTTTCAGCTAGCAGTTGAAGGTATTTCATCGTTTTATTCGGATCAGATTCTGTATGACAAACGATGACACTAGATTCATGTTCACTAGCCGCTTTCTCTATGCCTCTTAATAACTCAATTACCATCGATCCAGACAAGTGAGGAAATAATACACCAATAGTATGTGTCTTCTTATTAATTAATCCTCTTGCAATGGCATTCGGATGGTAGCCAAGCTCATCAATTGCCTCTAGTACTTTCTTCTTCGTTTTTAAGGAATACCCAGGTTGACCATTTAAAATTCTTGAAACAGTTGCAATGGAAACATTTGCTAGCTTCGCAACATCCTTAATCGTGGAAGCCATATCCCACCTTCTTTTACTAAATATTCTTTGAGTAAACGTTTACGTAAAGATTTATAAAATAAACAAGATGTTTACATAGATAAATTATCATACTATGAAAGCCTTTACAATCATTATTTTTTTACCAAATACATATGGATTGTTCGCACCATTACATATTAAACAGTAGAATATAAGTTGTATTCTATTATGAGCATGTAAACGTGGCATCTAAATCAAATCTAAGTCCCTGACGTTTTCCACTTTATCCAGAAGTTATACGTCTTAAATTGAGCTGGATAACCCTATACAAAGGAGAATATAAAATATGGAATTGAACCCGAAGCAGTCCCGAACATCCTTCATCTCTTTAATTCTGTCCACCCAAATACCCAAGCTGATTTTAACAATCGGCCTCATTGGAAGTTTACTTACAACCTTAGCTGGACTTGCAATCCCATTATTAACAAGAGAAATGGTGGATGGCTTTTCAATTGAATCACTAAATACACAATTAATTGTGGCAATTGTGGCTGTCTTTATTTTACAAGCAGTCATCGATGGACTCTCTTTATATGCATTAACATATGTAGGTCAGCGTATCGTTGCCCAGCTGAGAGAAAAGATTTACTTTAAATTACTACGACTACCGGTCACGTACTATGACAAGCATACAAGCGGTGAGACGGTAAGCCGTGTTGTCAATGATACTGGCGTTTTAAAAGACTTAATCTCTCAACACTTCCCTCAATTCATTAGTGGAATTATTTCTATCGTTGGATCTATCATCATCCTATTTATTATGGATTGGAAGATGACGCTATTAATGTTCATTTCTGTTCCATTATCTATTTTGTTTATTGCTCCGTTAGGGAGAAGCATGTCAAAAATTTCGCGCAGTCTCCAAGATGAGACAGCAAAATTTACCGCAAATGTGCAACAAACCTTAAGTGAAATACGACTAATGAAAGCATCGAATGCTGAAAAGAAAGAAGAGCAGCGCGGAGCAGAGGGTATTCAGAACTTATTTAGATTTGGTTTACGAGAGGGACGAATTTTTGCATTAATTGGTCCTCTTATGTACTTAGTTGTGATGGTTGTCATTGTAATCATCATTGGCTATGGTGGTATTCGCGTTTCAGAAGGGACAATGACTACTGGTTCTCTCGTAGCTTTCTTACTGTATTTGTTTCAAATTATTTATCCGATCACATCGTTTACGATGTTCTTCACACAGCTTCAGAAGGCAAAGGGAGCGACTGAGCGCATTATTGATATAGTAGAAGAGAATGTGGAATCAGGGCAAACAGGTATAGAACTGGATATCTCCAATCTTGAAATTCATGTCCAGAATGTTTCGTTTTCCTTTAGTGAAGATGAACCGATCATACGAGATGTTTCCTTTGATGTTCCGGCAGGTTCTGTTGTTGCTATTGCAGGGCCGAGTGGTGGAGGAAAGACGACAATGTTCGGTTTACTAGAACGCTATTATGAACCAACTTCCGGTCAGATTTTAATTGGAGATATTCCAATCAGTGAACTGTCTATCCACTCTTGGAGACGACAAATTGGTTATGTTTCACAAGACAGTCCGATGATGGTCGGAACCATCCGCGAAAACTTATGCTATGGACTTGAGGATGTAGGTAAAATTGAGGATGAACGTCTATGGGAAGTATCCAAAATGGCGTATGCTGAACAGTTTATACGAGAGTTTCCAAAAGGCTTAGACACGGAAGTAGGCGAACGTGGTGTGAAGCTTTCAGGAGGACAAAGACAAAGAATTGCTATTGCTAGGGCCTTTCTTCGAGATCCTAAAATCTTAATGATGGATGAAGCAACCGCAAGCTTGGACAGCCAATCTGAAGGCATCGTTCAGCAGGCACTTTCAAGACTGATGGAAGGCCGTACAACTTTTATGATTGCTCATCGCCTTTCTACCATCGTTCATGCGGACAATATTATCTTTATTGAAAAAGGACAAATTACGGGCTCAGGTACTCATCAGGAACTCATTCAATCACATGACCTCTACAGAGAATTTGCTGAACAACAACTGACAAAAGAACAAATTTAACTGACCACAGCAGGGAAGTAACATCATATGATTTAAGCAACAATATTTCTGAAACGAGCTATTATCTATGTAAAGTATTTTGGGGTATCCTAACACTACCTTTTTAGAAGCATCTAACAATTGAAGATCTTCCATATGCTATACTTTAGAAAGTTTGATTTGAAAGGAAGTTAAATGAAGTGGATGCGAATAAAACAAAAGAATTAACTCGTCCTACATACATGTATTCTTTCATTATTGGAATAGTATTGATCGCCTTTAATCTACGTCCAGCTATTACATCTCTAGGGCCTTTAGTTGGCATGATTCAAGAGGATGTTGGCCTTGCCCACTGGAGTACCGGGCTATTAATGAGTTTGCCCCTAATCGTATTTGCGATAATGTCACCTGTTGTACCAAGACTGGCTGCGAAGTTTACAAACGAGGTTACGCTAATTATAGGGTTGGCTTCTCTCGTCATCGGGATTTCGATTCGTTCCATTCCTGACACCTTCTTTCTTTTTGCCGGAACCCTATTGGCCGGATTAGGAATTGCAATAGGGAATGTTCTCTTGCCTGCCGTTGTAAAGGAACGGTTTCCTGAAAAGTTTGGACTCATGACAAGTGTATACTCTACATCAATGGGATTAATTGCTTCGCTAGCATCAGGAATTAGTGTTCCCTTAGCCGTAAATCTCAATCTCGGATGGCAGGGAGCCCAAGTTGTATGGGGGATTCCCGTTGTCATTGCAATCATCGTATGGGCTCTCCTCGTAAAAAATAATAAAAGAACACAAGGTGGCCATGTACGACAAGAGACTGATTCTAAGAAAAAAATATGGAACTCCCCACTTGCCTGGCAGCTTGCGATTTTCATGGGCTTTCAGTCATTTTTATTTTATGTAACAATATCCTGGTTACCTGAAATTTTACACAGTCACGGAATCAGTATAGAAACAGCAGGCTGGTTGTTGTCTTTTACACAGTTAGTCGGCTTACCTGCCAGTTTCTTAGTACCAGTTTTGGCAGGTCGAGTAAAATCACAAGTATATCTGTCATTTACCTTAGGCTTATTATCCATACTCGGATATACCGGATTATTAGTAGGCTCAAGCTATCCTGTATTAATTGTGAGTATTATCCTAATTGGACTCGCCTTAGGAGGTAGCTTCCCATTAGCACTTACCTACATAGGACTTCGAACTCGAAATGGACAACAGGCTTCTGCATTATCAGGAATGACACAATCAACAGGCTATGTGTTGGCAGCAGTTGGCCCCCTTTTCATCGGATTTTTGTTTGATTTAACTCACGTATGGACAACACCTCTAATTACACTAATTATTGTCTCATGTATCGTCATGGTCTTCGGAATGTTGTCTGGAAGAAATCGATACGTTTAAGAGGATTTGACGTAAATAAACTTACTGCTCAATGTCCAAAGAGGAAAGAAAAAAATGGCTCACTGATGAATGAGCCATTTTTTCTTATGCAGAAGTACTTCTGTCCATTCAAAAAGACCAGAAATGATTCTTGCCTTTTTGAGTCTTTTGTTAACTGTCTGTTACTATGTTCAAGATCAAGGCCTTTAGTAAGCTACTAGCGTGCTCTACCGAAATTAGTTGTAGGCAAATATGTCCTAAATCCTTGTCTCTTTCTATTGAAGTTAACCATAATCCCTTTTCACTTTGGATATACATCATCTTCTCATTCTTCCACTTAGAGTGTTGGTCATTTTCATAAAATGATTTCTATCTCATCTGCTACGATTGACTACTAGCCAGTAAAAGTAGTCTGTATACAACACACCAATATAGCAATATTTTGCATTCACTTTACTACCTATAATTCTAAACTTTATTTTCACCTTATAGCTTTAGAAATGAGGATAATGTTTTATTCTATTATCTTTGAATAGCATATGTTCTTATCAAGGTTTCAAATTCATATGTTAAATCTTTCGTTATCTTCTTTCCATTCACTTCAACTGTTACAGTTAAGGATACAGTTAATAAACTGTCTTCATTTAATTTCATATTTCCCTTATAAATCTCTTCAATAACAGTTGTATTACTCACTAGAATAGAAGGATTATCACGATCCTCTGTAAATTCTATTGGACTTGTTAAATCTATATCTACCCCTTTGAAGTCAACTTTCTTACTACCTAGAATCTTTATATTATTTACAGTCACTTTACTATTATCTTTCTTCATTTTATAAACATTTAGAATAAGAGAATAATTAGAAAAGCCCTGACCTAATTCCTGCGGATTACGTTCTATAAATGGCTTAAAGAGGGTTCCCCCTACTCTGTACTTATTAAATTTGGAATCTACCATCACATCGTCAGTCACTTTCAACATATCAGTTTCTTTATGAATTAAGTCAATCATTGTAGCAGTACGACAACCAACTAAATTTAGCATTAGAAGGCTCATAACTATTCCAATAAAAGATCGCTTATTCATACATACCCTCCTATTTCCCAAACCTTTGTTGACCTCTGCTGTATCTTGGTCCTACCTTCTCACTAAATGCATGATATGCTAGCTTCATATACCGGGACAAATCCCTCCTCACACTCAAGAATTATTCTCCTATACCCAACTTTTTACATATTTTAACATAACTAAAATCCCATTCCCACACTACTATAGTCATGTTTACCTTCATATATCACTTTAGAATTATGACCCGTTAGACCGATGTCCAAATTCTTCCTACGATATACAATTGAGTTGTTAGAAAATTCTATACATAATGGAGGGTTATGATGAAAAAGAAACTGATTTCAGGTGCGTTAACAGCTACATTAAGTGCTGCCGCTTTCCTAGGAAGCTTCGGGGTGAGTGCACATGCACAATCTGTAGAAAAGGATTACTTAGTTGTATTTAAGAACGAAGCAAGTCTTCCATCAAATTACTTGGATGTAATTAAGAAGCACGGTGGTGAAGTAGAGAAATCTTTACCGAAATTAGGTGCAGTGAAAGTCAGCTCAGATAACCCAGAATTTTTAGCAGAAATGAAAAAAAATAGTGCAGTATTGGATGTTGGTTCTGAGAACCTTTTGTATCCTGAGGCTCCAGCTGCGGTAGAGGCAATAGATAGAGATTTTGTTTCGTCTGAAGCAAATGATTTATATAACACGTACCAATGGGATATTAAGCAAGTAACGAACAATGGTGCTTCATGGAAAATGGAAGGTGGAACAGGAGAATCTACGAATGGTAAGGATATTGTAGTAGCAGTTGTAGATACTGGAATTGATTATACTCATCCGGATCTTAAAAAGAACTATGCATATGGAAAATCGTTTGTACCTGGTTATCCGGATGCAATGGACCAAAATGGACACGGAACTCACGTAGCTGGCTCTATTGCAGGAAATGGCCGAGTACTTGGTATCGGACCTGAGTTAAAAGTAGCTGCCTATCGTGTATTCGGTCCAACAGGCGGAGCATCTACTTCTGATATTGCAGATGCTTTAATGACAGCTGCTGATGACAATGTTGATGTTGTAAACATGTCACTTGGAGGCTATGATTGGTTCCAAAACCCTGACTATGCAACGAAGGACACTGTTGCGGATGTTCGTTTATTTAATCGTGCCATTCAATATGCAATTAATAAGGGTGTAACTGTTGTTGGATCTGCAGGAAACAACGGTGTAGACCTATCAAGCCCTGGTAAGCTATCAGGAGATGACAATGGAGCAACACACAGAAGCCCTAGCAGTCAAACGATGATCCGTGTAGCAGCTAGTGGAGAAGCAAACAACCTAACGTATTATTCAAACTATGGAGTAGGAAAAATTGACGTTATTGCTCCAGGTGGAGATTACGGCCTAAAATGGTTAGAAACAGGAAACACAGCAGACCGAGACCGAAACAAACTTGCTCTATCCACTGTTCCAGGTGGCTATGCATTTTATGCAGGAACGTCAATGGCAGCACCAAAAGCAGCTGGTTTGGCAGGTGTCATTATCGCGAAGCACGGTAAAGATGTATTATCACCATCACAAGTAAAACACATTATTCAAAACTCAGCGGATGACTGGTTCAAACCAGGTTATGACGGAGAGTCTGGATTTGGAGCAATTAATGCAGTTAATGCGCTAGATTAATAAAAAGGGCAGTTCCACACTCTATTTTGAGTAGGAACTGTCCTCTTTCCATTTTTAGCAAAAGGGTTTATCGTTATTTTATGTCTGCACTAACGTTTATTGAAATTATTCGAGGTTTTCCTTTATTATTAAGCTAGTAATTGTACGAGCGAACAATTTTCAGGCAAAATCATTTGGTATAGCAAGTGGAATATTTAGGAGGAAACATGCTACAAAAATTTGGTTTTTCACAATATGAAAGTAAAGTTTTCGAGGTCCTTGCTTCTAGTGAGGAACCTTTGGATGCTACAAAAATCGTCAAATATTCAGGAGTTCCAAAATCAAAAGTATACGAAGTACTTTCACGCATGATTGAAAAAGGGATGGTACTCGATTCTTTAACCGAGAAGAAAAAGTTATATACAGCATTGCCATTAGCACTCGTTATTGAAAAGCTAACGACCGAGTTTCAAGATAATGTTGAGCAAATAAAGAAAAAAAGCTATAAACGGACCTTTGTTGATGAACATGTGTGGAGTCTCAAAGTGGATTCCTCCATTCAGGCACAGACAAAACAGTTGCTTCAAGAAGCAAAAAAATCAATTAAGATGTCTGCATGGAAAGATGACATGCTCGGCTATATTCCTCTTCTCCAAGAAAAAGAGGCGACCGGTGTTGATGTGGAGGTCCTCATCGTAGGAGAACTAGAAACAACCCTATCAAATGTACAAACTCTATTACCCGCCAAAGAACATCAATCATTAGAGCAATTTCGCTTACTTATTGTAGATGAAAAAGAAGTTATTTTTGCGGGGGTGGAGCAGCAGTCTTGGCAAGCTCTTAAGACGATGTCCAAACCATTTATTAAGGTCTTCACGGAATTCTTTTATCATGATGTTGCCCTCGCGAAAATTACGGGAAAACATTCTGACACCCTAATGAAGGATGAAGAAATTCGAAGCATCCTGATGAAATTGCGATACTAATGATTTGCAAGACCTATTAACAGTAAGAGTTTGAACATGGCTAAAGAAACTCCTCCACATGCAGAAGTATTAGGTCTTAAAAAGGAGGATAGGAAGTACGATGACAATCAAATGGGAAGAAATAACGTTACATAATCAAGAATACTTGAACCAACTATTTGATTTATACGATAACACTTTTCCAATTGAAGTAAGGGAACCTCACAAGATCTTTCTAAATGGTCTCCAATATGCAGTAGATAGAAAACCAAATAATTTCCACAATTTAATAGGTTTGGACGGTAACAGAGTTGTCTCATTTGCAACAGGACACTATTTAGCAGATGTGAATGCAGGATTTATTGTGTATATCGCTACTGATCCCAATGTCCGAAGTAAAGGGCTAGGCTCCCATACATTATTGAAGATTGAAGAATTATTGAATAATGATGCAGTAAACGCTGGGTACAAGGCAATCAAAACCGTTGTTTTAGAAACCGAATCCATCGAGTGGGTTCAGACTTATGAAGAAAAACAGGATTGCCTGAAGAGATATAAATTCTTTGATAGAAACAATTATCAAAGGGCTGATTCGTTGTTATATCTCCAACCTCCATTGCATCCTGAAGAATCAGAAGTACCTTTATATTTATATGGTAAAAATCTCATACATACCAATATCAGTCAGGCTGAACTTCAAAATATAGTCCGGGCTATATACAATGAAAAATATTTACGTGTTAATGAGATTGATCAAATCGTTCTGACAAATTGCCTTAGAAAGATGAAGATAGAATCGTAGTTGGATAGACAGACCTACTATCAATAAATCTTATTAGACCAAAAAGCTTGGGAATAAATATCCCAAGCTTTTTTACTTTACAACTTTATATTCATAATAGCTGTCTCTAATTCTCACCAAGATATTGAATTCACTTACCCTCTATTAGATGTTGTTAATTTAATTCATTATTGGTTGCGATGGTCACAGTCTCTTTTCTCCCTTTAGACATTGAGATTACAGCAGTTAACAGAGCAAAAATAATAAAGAAACCACCAACGGTTGCGTTAACATTAGGCTGTGCTCGCTCGATGACCATTCCACCTACAAATGAGCCAAACGCAATCCCAAAGTGCAGGGCTGAATTGTTCAAGCTTTGTTGAATATCAGACGTTTCCGGTGATGATTCAATTAAATAGCTCTGCATTGCAGGTGTGATTGCCCAGCTTAACATACTCCATATGACAAGGACGATAAGAAATAATGGAATCGCAAATGTCACATGAGGAATCGCAAAAATCGATATTCCAAAAGCGATGGTTACAAACAAAATAGTACGGCCAGAGCCAAATCGATCTGCCAAGAGTCCACCAAATCCTCCGCCCATTACGGCTGCGATACCAAAGATTAAATACACAATGCTTACCCAAGTTCCATTTAGTCCTAATTCCATTTTTAAAAAGGGTGTCAAATATCCATACAATGTTAAGTGCCCTGCTAAAAATAAGAAGGAAGTCAATTGAGCAAATAGTATTTTTCGATTTTTCAATGTCTGTAATTGCTTCCAGATCGGTATTGACGGTTTCGGGTCAATTTTACCCATAAAGAAAAACACGCCTGCCATTGAAAGCAGGGTCAAAATGGAAATCATAATAAACGGAGCACGCCAGCCGAAGGCATTTCCCAGCATTAAGCCAATCGGAACGCCTAACACAAGTGATGCACTAACACCCATAAATACAACACCAATGGCACGAGCACGATATTTTTCAGCCACAATATTAGAAGCGATTGTGACACATAACACAACCAGTAAAGATCCACTTGCTGCAGCAATTACACGGGCAATCATTAACATACTATACGATGTACTAATGACTGCAACTCCATTTCCTAGAAAGAATACGAGTAATGCAAATAAAGTGAGTTTTTTCCGTTCAACTTTAGACGTTATCGTCAAAAGAATAGGAGCTGAAATAGCATACACTAGGGAAAATACGGTAATTAGAAAACCTATTCTTCCAAGACTGACTCCTAAGTCGTTCGATATTAGATCTAATATTCCACCTATAATTAATTCAACCAAACCTACTATAAACGAAACAATCGTTAATAGGTATACACGTTTATCCATTGTTCAACACTCTCCTAACAGGTTACCCCTATGATGGTAACCTATTTGAAAAGACATATCAAGAAGAAAGTTTCAGGGTAACAAAAACATCTCCTTAAAATAATGCATCTCTAACTTGCTCTTAGGATTTTGAAGTAGCAGTATAAGTGGATTAGCTCCCTTCTATCGAGAGAATGTTCAATAAAAAAACAACTTCGATTTCACTTCGAAGTTGTTTTTTCTATATCGTATTTTGCTTTACCCTATTACGAGAACTACATCTTATCCAAACTAACAATCATTATTTTTATATGAATTAGTCATCATATCGCTCGTCATCATTTAACATGTCAATATCCTTCTCCATAATCTTACCTGTCCTTGCATCAATTTCATAATCTACTTCATGAGTTTCAGTATGAATCTCAATTTCATAGTGTCCCTCATCGTATTCAAACTTCACGACCTTTCCAGTGGTGTCCTTTGTTGCTATAGCGATTGCATCTTCTTTTGTTAGTTTTGTTTCGATCTTTTGATCTTTGCTTGAAGCAACGACCTTATAATCATCATCCACTTCATCCTCTACCTTCACTACTTCACCAGTTACAGCATCTATATCAACTTCAATAACTTCTCCGTTTTCTCCACGAACATCCACATGATATTCTAAGCGACCATGTTCCTTTTCTAGTTCAATACTTTCAATAGAACCACTAATCTTAGCAAGAGCAGTCTCTTCTACCTTTTCATGGGTAATAACGTCTTTATTTAGTTTCTGTTCAGAGAACGCACCTACACTAATAGCACCTCCTGCTAACACTATACAAGTAACTCCAACTATCATAAGCTTTCTTTTCATTTTATTATGACCTCCTTCATTGGTATATCTACAGTATAGACAGCCAAAATGAGGAGAAATGAAATACAAAATGAGAAATTGATGAGAAATATACTACATTTGAAGGTCAGATTCAGGTCTGAAAATTAAATGCACCGCCCCTTTTTACATGTAGAAATACAACAAAAGGATGACTACTAAACTAGTCATCCCAAGTAATAGATATTACTTCCCCTGTAATTGAATTAATTTGTATCGTTGCTTCCTCTTTGTCTTCAACATTGATTTCAACTAGGTAATACGTTAATCCCCCTGATTGTTCTAATTCAATTTCATCTATTTCTCCATTCACTTTACCCAATGCTATTGCAATGACTTCCTCTTCACTTAATTGTTTCACTGATTGTTCAGGATTGGGTGCAGATTCATCCGGAGTTGGAGAATGAGGTTTCTCTATTTCATCTCTTGTTATCTGAGTAATGTCACCTGATTCACGGTCAATCATGACATCATACATTCCTGTTTCCCGCTCGAGTGAAATTCGATATGCGTTGGTTTCTTCTGTAACACTAACGATTTTTCCATTATATAGCTCTTGGACTTTATTCGTTGCCTCCTCTGCCGACACAAGTTGGGGGGCACTATTTATCTTTACGAGTTGCCAAGTTATGACGAATGCAATGAAGAAAAAAACTACACCTATACTGATTTTCTTCCAATTAAATGTACTCAGGCTAGCTCACCTCATTATCTACTTTAGATAAATAATACGTTATAAAAATGAAAATTCACTGAGAAGGAGAAAGTGGAAGAATAATTCTTGCTGTTGTGCCCATTCCTTCTGTAC
Source organism: Bacillus sp. BGMRC 2118 (assembly GCA_008364785.1). Classification (GTDB taxonomy): domain Bacteria; phylum Bacillota; class Bacilli; order Bacillales; family SA4; genus Bacillus_BS. The sequence goes on from VTTJ01000009.1 coordinate 149,114, forward strand.
TTTCTAGCTGGAGAGTTGCTCCAATTGCTTCTGAAATATCACGTGCTAAAGATAATCCGAGGCCAAACCCACCTGTTTTTCTAGTCCTTGCTTGGTCTACACGATAAAAGCGGTCGAATACCAGTTCTAGTTCTGCAGAAGGTATTCCAATTCCACGATCTTTGATTTCCACAATCGCTTGTCTTTCATTTAATTCAACGCTAACTGTAATGATATCGTCGCTATACTTCCTGGCATTATCCATCAAAATATAAAACAATTGTTTTACCTTCTGCACATCAGTTTGGATCATAATATCATTCTGAGCATGTAACACAATTTTACGTTGATAGGACCTTTCAACCGAACGGGTCAGTCCTGCAATCATTGAGGTAAGGTTTATTTCCTCCATCACGACATTCCACTCAGGATGATTCCTTGCAAGTAATAACAATTGTTCTATCAACTCCTTCATACGTATTGCTTCAGAATGAATAGCGTGAACAGATTCTTCAAATAGTTCAGGTTTTTCACGACCTCTTCTTTTTAATAAGGAGGCGTAAGATTCAATTACTGTTAGTGGTGTTTTTAATTCGTGAGAGGCATTAGAGACAAATTGTCCCTGTTTCTCATAATTCACTTCCAATAAATCTATCATTTCATTAAATGTTTCAGCCATTTGATACAATTCGTCCTTTGATTTCTTTGACAATGTCAACCTTTTAAATTGCCCACTTCTTCTAATCTCACGCATCGTTTGAATCATTGAAGTGATTGGATATGTAATTAAATTACTCAATAGTTTCGAAGAGATCAGTACAGGGATCGTTGCCAAAAGTGTCACAATGAATAAGACGATCCGCAAGGTTTGAATCATCTCATCTGTTTGTTGCAAACTCCTTGTCACTTGAAGATCAGCAATTTCCCCGTTACTCCAAATAATAGGAATGGCGACAAATGCATGAGACACTCCATTATGTTGTACAATTTCCTTTACCTGTTTCTGATAGAAAATGACGTTTATCTCTCGTAAATATTGTTGATCCGGATCTACAACAGCTGCGATAGTTCGTCCATTTCCATTTACAACTTGCAACATTCCGTCAATCGGCATATAGGCACGTAGAATATCAGTAACAGGTTGTTGACTTATACCGTTGTGTGCATGCAATACCTCTGCATTTATCCTTTCTAGCTCACTACCATACATCATCTTACTGAAAGTAAAATAAATTGTCGTATTTAAAAGTATCAATAAACAAAGAAACATCACAGTTGTATATAAATTAATCTTATTACCTAGCTTCATTTTGTATCCTTAATGACATAGCCGACACCTCGAAGTGTATGTATTAGATTTTTTCCAAAGGGCTTGTCAATTTTATTTCTCAAATACCGAATGTACACATCTACAATATTGGTATCACCATAATAATCATATCCCCAAACTCCATTAAGTAATTGCTCACGATTTAAAACCTGTTTCGTATGCTTCATTAAATAGGCAAGTAAATTAAACTCTCTCGGTGTCAGTTCTATGCTCTGATTCCCCATCATGACTTCACGTGTCACTTCATTTAATTTCAGCTCTCCAACCATGAACCATTCTTGAGTAACTGCCGTATCTTCAACTGAACGGGTTCTTAAGCTAGCTCGGATCCTAGCAAGTAGTTCTTCCATTTCAAATGGTTTCGTTATGTAATCATTCGCTCCCAGGTCTAATCCTGATACTTTATCCTCAACTGAACCCTTCGCTGAGAGAATAATCACTTTTGTATTTGGTGATTTTGATCTGAACCTGCGAAGTAGTTCGATTCCACTAAGTCCGGGAAGCATAACATCTAACAATATTAAATCCCAGCTTTTTTCTAGAAAAAGTCGAAGGCCAGCATATCCATCTAGTGCTTTACCTACTTCATATCCTTCAAATGAGAGCTCTAACTCTAGCACTCGTGCAATCTTCTCCTCATCTTCAATAATCAGGATTTTCTGTTTATCCATGTTTATCTCCTCATCTTATACGAGATTAGATTGATCTTCTAACTCAAGTGGACCTTTGTTTAATTTTAGTATAAAAGAATGAATGAGAAGATGCGAGTTCCTATATAACATGGGGATCTAGTTTATTTATGTATTAGCAGTATCAGTCAATACCGTCCTTATTTTGTTCAGCATACCAATCGTTATTGATTAGTTACCTTTATAGGGGAAGAGATGTATTAGAATTAATAAGATACATTTCAAATAAAAGTCCCCCTATCCATTCGGATAGAGGACAATATAAAGCATTTTTGCGCCTCAACTATTTTTGTCGAAGGCTTTTTCTTTTTTGTGTCTCTTCATACTTCATACTTCGTCATTGTTAATCCTGTTATTACGTAGAATAGGGGGACAAGTGTGTAATTTACAAAATAATCCCATGAACCGCTGTTAGGTAAGATGTTATAAAACATACATAGAAATCCTCAGGTTTACGGCAAATTCGTATTGAATCATTCTTCGTAAAATACTTTATTGTACAACTTTGAAGATATAATAGTTGTTCAAAAAATGTTATCTATTGTTTAAAGAAATCTAAAAAAACAGGAAATCCTATAGACTTCCTGCCTCACATTCAGTATAAATAACTTTGTTTTTACCAGATCTCTTTGCTTCATGGACAAGATCGTCAACTCTTCTGAATATTTCTTCAGCTTCCATATTTGATTTCATTGCGACACCAATGCTAATAGTGGTTGTGAAGTCTTCGTGTTCCCACTTCAGCTCTTCTACATTTTTACGAATACGTTCAAAGATTGGAAGAGCATTTTCAATGTCACTATTTTTTAAGATTAATAAAAACTCTTCTCCACCGTATCTACCCATTTCATCATCTTGTCTGATTGATGATTGTATTGTCTGTACGACCTGTCGAATGACTTCGTCTCCGAATAAATAGCCATACGTATCATTAATCGTTTTAAAATTATCAATATCAACAAGTGCAACTACACAGTCATATTCCTGAGCATGCAACAGTTCAAAAATTCTCTTCCTATTATATACACCTGTCAAACCGTCTGTAATCGATTGGACATATAAGGAATTTTTTAAGTTATTAACAATACGATGTTCTCTTCGTTTTACGAAAAAGGCTCTGGTGACTACCAGAATTCCTAAAATAAAAGCACCGAGTATGATTCGCTGTTGAAATAGTGATTTCTTTTGTTCTTCCTTTAGTGCTGTTAATGTACCAATTTGGTCTTTCAATTCCTTCTCTGTAAATTCTCTCACCTTGGATGTCATTTGATCATAGCTAATGAAGGATTCTGCATTTTCATCCCTTTCTGACACTGCCATGTATAAATCTGCTGCCTGTCTGTATTCACCATTTGAATAGTATGCCTGTGCTAGATTAATATTTACAAACCGATACGGATCAAGATGATTGTCAATATGAGTAATGTCCCCTGTCAGTTCTTTCACTCTTTCAAAACTTTTGACAGCATCTTGATACTGTTCATACTCTTGTTCAATGAGTCCTTTACTTGTGTATAAATAGCCTTTATTTATAGTCTCGTGGTATTTATTCGAGAAGAAATGAATTAATTGCTCCATCTCTTTTTGTAAGTTATCTTGATTTCCTTGCTTCAGCTTACTCTTAGCAATTAAGATTGCTGATGCGTTCATTCGCTCAAGCTGCTTACCTTCATTTGTTTTTATCTTTTTATACATCTCGCCCGCTTCTTCATATAAGGATAGGGCTTTCTCATTTTCCTGATACGAGAGAAGTATGTTTCCATTTACCGTTTTATAGATTGCCTGGTACATGATATTTTCCTGTGCATTGGCTAACAACAGCATCTTTTCTAGATATTCAATAGCTTTTTCATCGTTCGTAATATAGTAAAAAGATAGAGAAATTATATAGTTTGCATACATTTGGGTTTCAGTATCATCCGTACTAATTGCAATTTCTTCTAAGCGAGAACCGTACTCTATCAAACTACCACTGTCTCCATAATAGTCAGCCAACAATACTAGCTGCTTTAATGCCGCTACTTCTATATCTAGTTGCTCGCGATCTTTGCTAGCGTCAGCTGCATCTAGGAAATGCTGATTGGCCTTTTCTAAGTTGTTTTGGGTAACAAAACGAATTCCCTCTAAATAACTGAACAAAGCCTGATTAGATTTCTTTAATGCTTCTCGTTCACTATCGAACTGTTTCACGATTTCCTTATGTCCATCTTCGGTAAAAAGTTGTTCTTCTATCGCGTCGAGATTCCAATCATCATCAGCCTTTGCCAAGGAGGAATCAGGAACCACTAATAAAAATAATAGAACAACCGGTATACATAAATAGAAAGGGCTCCTAATTGTCGTGATGCCTTTCATGCTGCTTCCCCCTACATCATCTTTAAGTGAGTCTCTTTTCGTAACCATGTTGCTAGAAATTAAATAAATCCTACTCAATATATTAAATACATTCTTTCCTTACTCAGAAACAACAATCTCTATGAAACAGCCAATACTACTGTCTAAATCGCTTGGTTCGTAGAGATTAATATGAGTCTAATAAAAAAAAGCTATTCCCATTGGAAATAACCTTTGTCATCCCTTTGGTAACCCAGCCACCATAGTTTCCTAAGGCCTGTAGCTTTGCGTCCTCACCTTTCAATGAGTTTGCCGTTTCATTAGAGTCTATTTACCTATGATATTATTTTACCTCGTAAAAGCCTCTATTTCGAGATAATTTAAATGGTACTTTCTTCCTGCAAAAACAAGATAGAAAATGAATATGCTAAATATAGAAGGCTATAAAATGGGGCTTTTTAGAGCTTAAAATCTACTACTTTACTTCGTCCGAAATACAAACGGTATTATTTTCAAGAATGTAATGTTTTGTATAGTTTCTGAATTCTTTTTAATTGAACTACTGATAAGGATTGTTCTCTTTTCCCCAAGATATCTAAATATGCTTCTTTGTTATCATCAGTAACTGCAACTAGTATACTTTCTGAATGTTGAGGAACTTCCTTCGGCCTACAGAACTCTAGATGATGTAATAAAAATGGAAATATTTGTTTGTTATTTTCCTTACTGGCAGATGCAAGTCTGGCAAGAGTTAAGATGCCTTTATCAACTGTTATGACTGATCCGTTTTCGATTGCCCTTTTCAGGACAAAAAGATGGGGCATAATGATATCAGTAGCCTCTTTTGCAATAGTTGCTAATGCTTGCATTCCTCCCCAAACTAATCGGTTATTTTTGCTTTTCAGTAGCTCTATGAATACAATTGCATACTGGCTAATTAATTGTGGTTTTATTTTTCCAATCTCATAGACTACCTTTATACAATCACTTTGAATGTTCTTATCCTTGGCATACAAGTTCTGAATGATTTCTTCAATACCTACACCGTTCTCCTCAGTGACTAGTTTTTGTGCTAATTCAATATTTGGCATTTCATCATTTCGGTTTAACTGTGATGCTAACTCATTTAGTATTGTCATGTCTATCACCTATCTTTACATAGTGTTAACTAGTATAACCTACTATCATTTGTACCAACACTCTACTACCATTAAAAAATCCCTCAGGCATTAGCTTGAGGGATTCTCATTTCATATAAATATTTCCTAATAGATTCCTACCGCATCAAATCCAACATTAGCCGCTGTTACTTCCGTACTTCCTTCACCATAAAGGTCAATTGCAGACTGAACAACTGCCTGACGCGCATCACTGAAGTTAGAGTTAGCAGTTAAATACACGGTTAATGCTCGATAATAGATTTTACCCAGTTTTTCTCTCCCAATTTCTTGACCTATCAGGTACGCCGCATGATTGGTGATCGAGGAATTTACATGCACACCACCACCATCTACTGAAGTTGGCATATGATAAAACTCATCCATGTGGTCTGGATAAACTCCACCGTTTGTGCTGTATGCTCTACGTTGTTCATTACTGACTACAACACTGTTAGGATCACTTAAGCTACGTAATCTTGTAACACCGTCAGCTTTCGCAGCTGGAGCCATAATATCTTCTCCCATTTCCCAATCACTATCATCAACAAGTGCTCCAAAAATGTCAGCAAATGATTCGTTCAGTGCTCCCGATTGATTGCGATATACTAAATTTGCTGAATGAGAGATGACACCATGAGTCATTTCATGTGCTGCTACATCAAGACCTGCCGAAAGAGATGTCATGAAGACTCCATCACCATCACCATATGTCATCCAGCGACCGTTCCAGGAAGCATTATTGTAGTTATTTCCATAATGTACTCTCGAAATGATGGCCATTCCATTTCCATCTAGGGAGTTACGGCCATGCTCGTTTAAGAAATAGTCATATACCTTTTCGGAATTATAGTGCGCATCGACCAGCGCTCGATCATAGTCCTCTTTAAATGAAGCGGAGTTCCCTACATAAACCGTATCGTTGCTGGAAGTGTTATCATTTTTTGCATCATACGTAATGATTCCCCCGAGGTTCTCATGAGAGTAATCTGCTAATGCAAACTTCGTACCAGCATTCGGTTCCTTTACTTGTGTAATATGTAATTCTCTATGATCACCGTGCACACCTTTTCCTACACCCTTTTGTGTTTTCATTTCATCGGCATGCATTAAACCATTGTACTGATCTATAACCTCTCCTGTTTTGGCATCCACAAAGACAAACCAGTTACCAGGCTCATCGCCCATGAAGTTTACATTCACCTTGTAAACTGTATGATTTTCGCCTTCAAACGGATAAATCACAAGCTCAGAAGTAGGCTCATATGTAAGCTCTTCAGGTGCGTTAACAGATGTTAATGCATGTTTTAATGCATCTTCACTGCTTAAGGTCGTCATTGTACTGACCACGTTCTCCTCGATTGTCTGATTCACTCTACCGTTTACTAACACGACTTCATTATTTTTATTAAAATGGACAATCACATCTGATCCTTCTACAGGAATACCATTTACCACCTGATGATAGCGCACATGTGTCATTCCCAGTTCATCTTTTACAACATTCTTCATCTTTAAGCTTTTCTCCGGTTCGCGTATACCAGTTTTAGCCTCATTCTTCTTTAAATAGTCAATAGCATTACCATGCGTGCTGGCAGAATACTTCTCAGCTTGACGCTCCTTCACAAACAACGGAACACTCGCCTTCTCATTCCACTTCTTCATTGCTTGTGCACCACTAATTTCACTTGCCTTTACCGGTTTCATCAACACATTACCAACCGGAAGAGAACCAACTAACAACGCAGACGAAAGAACAACAGGAACAATGAACTTCTTCTTCTTCACCAACACATACCTCCCTTAATTTTCCAACAAACTCATTATAAGATGGAATCGGACAAATTACATGAATAATACGAATCATTTGAATATTCGAGGGGCTGGGGAGATGAACCTATTTTGACGACATCCTGGTGCCAGGCACCACCCGAATTTTGTCGAATAAAAACAAAAATAAAACAAACAGGAGTTTTCGAGACTCTAATCTGTTTGTTTTTATAAAATTAATCCTTCAATATTAAATTAATGTCATGATGGCTCCACCAATTGCCCCTGTTACAACGATCACCCACGGTGGTAATTTCCAGTAGACTAGCATGCTAAATAATATGGCTGCAAAGGCAAAATCCATTGGTGCCAGAATAGAACTAGTCCAAATAGGCTGATAAAAGGCGGAGATTAAGATACCAACTACTGCTGCATTCACTCCCATAAGGGCACCTTTGACCTTTGGATTTCGACGAAGGCTATCCCAAAAAGGTAGTGCGCCTAAGATTAATAAGAATGCCGGTAAAAATATCGCAACCGTTGCAAGGATTCCACCTTTCCACCCATTCATAACAGCACCCAAATACGCAGCAAATGTAAATAAAGGACCTGGTACAGCCTGGGCTGCTCCATACCCCGCGAGAAATGCCTCTTCACTCAACCAGCCAGTTGGAACAAATTCTCTTTCTAGCAACGGTAGAACAACGTGTCCACCTCCGAATACGAGTGATCCGGAACGGTAAAAGCTATCGAACATGGCGATCCAATGAATAGAGGTAACTTCTCTCAATATTGGGAGAAGTATTAGTAGACCAAAGAATAGTGTTAAACACCCTATCGCAAAACCACGACTAATGGGAAAACGAATTCTCTCTTCCACCTCTTCCTTTTGTTGTCTATAGAGTAGGAAGCCAATAAAAGCCGATAAAAGGATTACACCTACCTGAGTAAAAGCAGTTTGCCACAACAACGTCACCACTAATGCTAACAATGCTATCGCCTTTCTATTTATATCAGGAGTCAGTTTTTGAGCCATCCCCAAAATAGCATGTGCCACTACTGCCACAGCTACAATTTTCAGGCCATGAATCCAGCCTGCATCACTTACATCTAATCCCTGAAGAATTAATGCAAAAATAATGAGTACCAAGACAGAAGGTAATGTAAACCCGATAAATGAGACAATTCCTCCTAAAACACCTGCACGCATCACACCTATTCCAATACCAACCTGACTACTTGCTGGTCCCGGAAGGAATTGACAAAGAGCTACTAAGTCAGCATAGCTTTTTTCATCCATCCATTTACGTCTACGAATATATTCATCATGAAAATAGCCTAAATGAGCAATAGGTCCACCAAATGAAGTAAATCCTAACTTAGTTGATACAAATAAAATTTCAAGTAACAATTTCACTAAACTTGTTTCCTTCTGTGTTGATTGATCCATGTCCTTCTCCTTCCGTTATAAAATCATTTATTCTTTAATTTCTTTGAATAACTCATAAGCCTTTTTCCTGGCCTCTACAAGAATATGATTTCCTTTTTCTGTAGTACTGTAATACTTTCTAATTTTACCTTCTACATTTTTTTCTTCCTTCAATAAGAGTCCATCTGTTTCCATCGAGTGAAGAATTGGATATAAAGTTCCCGAACTGATGTTGTATCCGTGTTCTTTCAGTTCCTCCACCATCCACAAACCAAAAATCGGGTGCTCCTTGGCATGGTGCAAGATATGAATGTGGATAAAGCCCAGAAAAAGTTTACGTAATACTTTCTCCTCCAAAGAAATACCTCCTGTTTTCGAAATACAATATCGACATCCTACAATGAAGGTAACATATAAAAAAATGGGCAAACAACCCTATTTACACTATCTTTACAAAGATGAAACATTTTCTTCTGATTTACATTAACTGATTATGAATCTTTAAAGGAAGAAGTGGGAAGGAAATGCTGGTGGCCAATATTAATTAAGTTGTTTTTGTATTTGGGGAGTACAACGAATGGAAGTTAGGTGATCTATGCATGATGGTAAAAGGATGTACCTAACGTATTGAATAAAACGACTTTCAACATAAAAAAAGCTGCTTTCGCAGAATTTTTGTTATGGGTAGAACGTTAAATAAGTCTGTTCCATTGCGCTCCAGACACTTGCTTTCCGCGGGGAGGAAGTCGAGCCGCCTCGGCTCTGCCTGCGGGGTCTCGACCTTTCCTCTACCTCCCGCAGGAGTCAAGTGTCTTCCGCTTCATTCCACTACAGTTTTATAATTTTATATTCAAAGCAACAACTTTTACGTAAAGAGCCTTTAAAAACATTTTTACTATAAATAAAGCTCGGAGAAACAACAAATTATACGAAAACAGCCTAAAAAAATACTAAATCAAGAATGATTCAGTATCCTTTTTTCATTATAGAGTTTACACTATCCAACACCTCGAAAACGCACTTCACTCCCCACCGACTCACCTGCAAGATTCTTCAAATCATTCCCCGAAGGATTCTGAAAAACCTTCAATTCGAATTCACCTGCTACAGCTAATAAATGGTCAAAGATATCAGACTGAACATCTTCATATACGGCCCACCTTGTATCTTTTGTAAAGGCGTAAATTTCTATCGGCAAACCATGTTCTCCAGGAGGCAATTGTCTTACTAATAGGGTCATGTTCTGGTTAATCGCAGGATGAGATTTCAAATATTGATGCATATATGCGCGGAAAATGCCAACATTTGTAAGAGATCTTCCATTCACCCGATGGTTCTCGAACGAATCAAACTTCGCATTATACTCAGCAATTTCATTTTCTTTCATTACCATATAATCTTTCAAATAGTGAATATGTCTACACTTCTCCAGCATTGTCCCAGAACAGAAGGAAATACTGGTCGTGTCAATTAATATTGATCGCTTGATTCTGCGTCCTCCAGAGCTTTCCATTCCTCTCCAGTTAATAAAGGAGTCAGAAATGAGCGCATAACTGGGGACACTCGTTATCGTTTTATCAAAGTTTTGAACCATAACGGTATTTAGGGAGATATCAATGATGTTCCCGTCTGCTCCATACTTCGGCATTTCAATCCAATCTCCCACCCGTACCATGTCATTGGCGGCCAATTGAATACCTGCCACAAGTCCTAACAACGAATCCTTAAACACTAACATCAAGACAGCAGACAGCGCACCAATACCACTTAACAAAATAAGTGGACTCTCGCCTAGTAGATTCGAGATAACGAGAATGCCTCCTAATGTTAGAACGATGATATTTACAACCTGAACATACCCCTTTATCGGCTTGGTTTTCGATATTTCATAAGTTTGATAAATTGCAGTTACCGTTTTCAATAAGGCGTGTACCACCATTAACGCAACGATAATAATATACGTAATGGCTCCCTTTTCAATCATCAGCTGATAATCTGGCAAACTAGCAGAAAAGTAATAAATAATGATGGCAGGTACGATGTGGGATAACTTTTGAAAAACCTTTCCCTCTAGCACCATCGTCGCACGTGGGAATTTACTTTTCGTCAAGTAATGGGAGATGAGCCGAATTACGACCTTTTTCGTTATAAAATTGGCAATGATACAGATAATCCCTATAAGAATCACCATAATGGTGATAGACAAATATTTCGCTACTGTTGGAGCCAGCTCCCACTCCATTAATAAGCCTTGGATATATTCCATCCCTCTTTCCTCCTTCTCAAACTGGACAAAACCAACTTACTTGTCCTATTCACTACTTTTAAGTTTATGGGGAAAGCTGCGGATATATAACCTAATTAGCTGTAGCAGCTTGCGTATTCCTTACCAGTTCTCACATTAACATCCAATTTGAACTGTTCAGGAAAACACTTGCCTGTTTCGGCATCAACAGAATATTTTTCAGTCGTATCAACCTCCTTCCTTTCCTCATAACATTGTAGGTCTTCCACCCTCTTGATGTTATCACTTTTCCAATTTCTCAATACACCGTCTACATAAAAGAATCTTCTATTATGATTGATACAAGCAATTTCCAAAGCCTTTAAAATCATTTGCTTGGGGTAAACAAAATGCAAGTCATTCAACCACAACAACAACTGCTGTTTTGACCATGAATTCTGTGAACCAAATCCATTATGATCCCAAAACTCATGTATTTCTCTCGCATCTTCTGTTTTCATTTTCACACCACAACCCTTTTTAGTTATTTCACACTTTATATAGTGTTCACATAGCAAAAAGGGGTTGTTTTCAAGAAAAAAATAAAAAATCACCTTACACATAAGTGTAGGTGATGACATTTGTTACGTATTGTAGTTTCCGTTCAGTCTTCTTCTTTTTCTAGTGAAAGTAATTGCAAAAAAGCAGATTTTGAAAACTACTTGTTTTCTGGATCTGCGTTTATTATGTCATGATTATTTTTATATTTATATCCTAGTTACACCGTCATCCTCCACCCAGAAGCCCCTAACCATCTCTCCTTCTCCTTATAATCCGGCATGATCTTCCCAACAAGCCTCCAAAACGACCGATCATGATTCAAGTGCACCATATGACACATTTCATGAACGACAACATAGTCGATTACTTCAAGTGGTGCCATTGCTAGCTTCCAGTTGAAGGTCAGCTTAAGGTTGGAGTCACATGTTCCCCATTTGGTTGTGCTGTCAATAATACGCACCGAACGTGGTCTTGATTTAAAGTGAGATTGATAGAATGAGATCCTCTCTTCTACTAATGCCTTGCACTGCTGATAATAAAACCTCTTTAGTGATTGTTTTATTTTTTCTTCGTCCTGCTGCTTTACGTATATATGTAGTATCTCGTTTTCAAATACGACTTGATCCTGGATGATTGTAGTATCTAGCACTACTTTAATTGGATAGGACTTTCCCAAATATAAAAACTTCTCGTCATCTTCATATACCTTTTTCTGAGGTCCATTCAGTCGTTCTTTTGATTCTTTTATCTTACTTAGCACGAGATCCCAATTTGCCTCTAACACCTGAATAATCCGTTCATTTTGGGTTTTCTTTGGTGCCAGAATTTCAATATTTCCGTATATATCTACTGTAATCCCAATCGTACCTCTGTTTTTATAAACAATTTCAAAGCGTATAGTTTCCCCTGCGTATGTATGAATCATGATTTATCCCTGTATGTAACTGCCAATCCCTTCAAAAATGCTCTGGCGAAACTGTCTAGACATGGCTTATAGTTTTTATGTCCTTCTTTTCTCAAGATTGCTCCTAGTTCACCTTTTGAGACGTTTAATCCGCCTTTTTTGAATATTTCGAGCATATCCTCTGTTGTTAAGGAAAGGGCGATTTTGACTCTTTTTAATAGGACATTGTTCACGTGTGTTTTATTTGTTATAGTCGGTTCTGGTGTCTCCGGTTGTCCTGGTTTTGGTTCTTGTTTTCCTCTTTTATAAATAATAAAGCCATTTAAGAATGAATTTAGCATAGAGTTTGTTAATTTTAATTCGTACTCATCCTCTACTTCCTCTGACTTCTTAAGGATTTTCACCACGTCTGGTACAGGAACCTCCATGCCTCCAAGCTTAAAGATCTCGGACATTTCACTATTTTTAATTTCCAATGCATATCGTAATCGAACTAATACGTCGTTATTTTCCATTTTTGTTCCTCCTACTTTTCAAAAAAGCTCCTGTACTAATAGCAACAGGAACTCCTTGCTCAAAACTAATACTCAATTCTCTCCAAATAAAGTCCACGTGCATCTGCCATCAGTGCAACCTGTCTTTCTTTTGAGGCAATAATCAATGGTACATCATCAGGTTGTTTCTTCCCTAAGCCAATCTCGATCAGGGTTCCTACGATCTTTCTGACCATGTTATGTAAAAAGCCATTTCCACGAACGCGCACCTCAATAACCCCATCATTTTCTTCAACTGTAACTGCTGTAATTTCTCTTACCATGGATTTTTTCTTTGACTTTGCATTAGAATACGCAGTAAAGTCATGCTCGCCTACAAAGTGTTGACTGGCTTGCTTCATTACTTTCACATTCAGCTTCTTCTCTACATGCAAAGAGAGCTTTCGCATGAAAGGATGTGAATATTCCTCGTTCCAAATCTTATACAAATAGGTTTTATCCCCTGCATTGTATCGTGCATGAAAACGCTCTGGAACTAGCTCCACCTGGAAAATACTAATATCTTGAGGCAACGATTTATTTAGCTGACTCATGAGATCAGAAGGAGTAACGTTACTCTTTAATTTCACATTGGCAACCTGTGCAAGAGCATGAACTCCTGCATCTGTTCGGCTGCATCCAATAATTTCTACCTCTTCTCCTTCGATTGTGGAGAGGACCTTTTCTATTTTACCTTGAATCGTATTTTCATCATTCCCCAGACGCTGCCAGCCTTTGTATCTACTGCCGTCATATTGAATGGTCATCTTATAATTGTTCATCCGTTTCTCCTCACTTCAACTACTACTGCACCTTGCCTTCTACTTTCTTACGCGGAGTTGGTTTGTGATATAAACCAAGTTCCTTTTTCTCTCTAGCTAATGAGCGATACAACGATAGCATCATTAACACGATAATCATTGAAAATGGGAAGGCCGCCCCAATCAAGGCATTTTGAAGTGCCTGTAAACCGCCACTATATAACAGAATTAAGGCAACGGTCGATTGTGCAATTCCCCATGTTAATTTCACCGAGTTCGGTGGTGTAAGTGATCCGTGTGTTGTTTGCATTCCTAATACAAATGTTGCAGAGTCAGCAGATGTGATAAAGAACGTACACACAAGTGTAATTGCAACAATTGAAAGAATTGTGGACATCGGAAATTCATTAAAGATTGCAAACAGCACCTGTTCTGTAGGGAAATTTGTTAAATCAATGTTTCCAGCATTTTGAACCTCTATTCCTGAAGTTCCAAATACAGCGAACCATAAAAAGCTTACTATGGTTGGAAGCAGTAAAACTCCGATTAAGAATTCACGAATGGTTCTTCCTCTCGATACACGGGCAATAAAGATTCCAACGAACGGTGACCATGAAATCCACCATGCCCAATAAAAAATAGTCCACGAATTAATCCATGATCTGTGTTCTTCATTAAGCGGTGCAATTCGAAAACTCATTTGAACAATGTTTTGTATGTATCCACCCAGAGAGTCTGTAAACATATTTAATATAAGAATTGTAGGACCTGCGATAAACATTAAAATTAGTAATGCAACGGCTAATACCATGTTTGTGTTACTTAATATTTTTATTCCTTTGCTAAGTCCAGACCAGGCGGAAATCATAAATAATACCGTTACGATTGCAATGATTATAAACTGGACATTGAAGCTAATCGGAATACCTAGTAAATACGATAAACCACCATTAATTTGCGCAGCACCGAATCCAAGTGTTGTCGCAACTCCGATCACTGTAGCAAATACGGCCAATACATCGATGACAACACCGAGAGGACCTTCCATTCTCTTTCCTAGTACCGGTTTTAACGTAGCTGAAATGAGGCCGGGTTCACCTTTACGAAATTGAAAGTAAGCTAGTGCGAGTGCAACAATGGCATAAATCGCCCACGCATGTATGCCCCAATGGAAAAAGGTATATCTCATTGCCTCTTTATTGGCAGCAGCTGTTCCTCCTTCAGCAAGTGGAGGATTCATGAAATGTGAAAGAGGTTCCGCAGCACCCCAAAAGACAAGCCCAATCCCCATTCCTGCACTAAATAACATCGCAAACCAGGACGCTTTAGAATACTCAGGTTTCTCATCTGGTTTACCCAGCTTAATCGCCCCAACAGGACTAAAGATAAGAAAGACACAAAAAATTACGATAAGTGTCACTAAAATTAAATAATACCAGCCAAACGAATTTGTTAAAAACTCCTGTAAATTATATGTTGCCTCTTCAAAACTGCCTGGTGCCGTTACACCAAATATAACGGCTGCCAGCACAATTGCCACCGAAATCCAAAATACATTTGATATCTTTTTCATCGAATGTTCCTTTCCCTTATAGTCTTATACAAGTACACACCATTACATTTGTATTATTCCCTAATCTTTACCTTTACTTGCTATATGTGTAGTTGCTTTTCAAAAATAATTCAGTCTGCTGCTTTTTAAAATTTACCCAGGGATAAGAGAAATCTAACCATATGGCTCTTTCGTAAACATTTTGTTACTAGAGGAATATTTCATCCCTTGACGAATGCCCTGGAACCCATAGATTAACGGTTACTCTTCTTATTTGAAAACCAACAATATACAAAAATAGCCCACGATCAATCGTTATACAGTAAAAGTGACATATATTAGTGTACCATAACTCCCTGATTTTATTTTTGTGTGGAGCTTCGTAGTATGAATTTACCTAGCCCAAGTACGAAGAGGTATAAAAAAGGACCCTCTCCCAATAAAGGGAAAGAATCCTTAATTACCTTCTTATCCTGCTCTTTGATCCAATTTCACCTTATCCTTGTCTTTAGAAAATAACGTAGCTAACGCTTCTGGAAAGGCAATTAGTGCTGGAACAAAAATTGGCAGCATGATGAAGCATAGAACAATCAGTCCCGTAATAACGGCGATTGCAAGCTCTGATAGAAGCACAATTCCCGCTGGCATAAGTGTCGCAAATGTTCCACCAAGAATAATAACAGCTGCTACAATAATACCGCCTGTGTGCTTAGAAGCTAACACAATTGCTTCCTTCGATGAAAGTTCCGGATATTCCTTATAACGCATCATCAAGAAGATACTATAGTCCACTCCGAGCGATACGATAATAATAAAGGAGAAGAACGGCACAAAGGATGATAGCCCCTCATAGCCAAGTATCGTAATGAAAATAAAGTTCACTGTGAACATTGCTGCGTAGTAAGCTCCCACGAGTGATGCTGTAATAAATACCGGCGTCCAGAATGAACGGATGACAATAAATAGAACAAGCAGGATACCGATAATAACAATGACAGTCGTCTTACTTAAATCTCTCGACAATACATCGTTCATATCCTTTGTTGTTGCTGTCGTGCCTGCTGTACCACTTTTTGCATCAGACAAAATGGTACCATCTAATCCGGCAGATAATGTTTCATTAATGGTACTGATTGTGTTCAACGCTTCAGATGAATATGGATCATTATTTAAAATAACCGTCATTTTTGTGATGGTTCTGTCTTCAGACATGAATGCATCGAATGAAGGCTGTAACTCTTCACCCTTTAATACATCTTCTGGAATATAGAAGCTCTTTGTATTAAGCTTCGTTAAATATCCGTTTGTCTGTCCAATTCCATCTGATATTTCCTTCAGCCCGCCGTTCACTTCTGATAATTGCTCCCCAAAACTACTGAAGCCATTTAGTCCTTCGACAAGCTGTTGTTGACCAGATTTCATTTGTCCTAGTCCAGCGTTAACACTGTTCATGTTTGTTACAATTGTTCCGATACCTGATGAAGCCTGATCAAGTCCAGCTTCAAGCTGTTTCAATCCATCTGCTAATTGAGTCAGTCCACTACTCATTTTTTGCAGGTTTTCATTCGCACCTTCAAAATTACCAGTCAGTGCATTGTACTGATTGTTTAATTCTTGAATACCCTCTGGAGTAATTTGACTTAGTGACGAAGCTAACCCATCAATTGTATTCTTTAATCCTTGGTAATTTTCATCAGTTGCTGAGTTCTCATAGCTCTCTCCGATGCTATTTACCATTGCCTTCATTTGAGGGAGTGTTGCTTTCACACCTAATAGAGCTTGAGCAGCTTGTTGGTATTGGCTACCCATTACTTTATATCCACCTTGAATATCCCCAAAACCTTGAGATAATTGAGCAAGTCCACCGCTCATCTGCTGAAGGTTTGTTTCAATAGCTGCAATCCCACCAGCAATTGTCTGTGGATTACTCGTTCCATCATCAATTCCCGCTTGAATTAGCTTTAATCCATCGGCTAACTTGGCCACACCAGTTTGTAGATCTGCTGTACCGTCTACCATTTGGTTCACTTGAGAGAAATCTGCATCTCCAAGCCCTTCCTCAGCCTGCTGCAATCCGTCGTGAATTTGATCCACACCATCTTGCGTCTGAGATAATCCATCTGTCACAGACTCCATTTGACGATCTACATAAAAATCTTCAATCTTCTCACCTAAAGGCTGTGTTACAGATGATACCTGCTTCACTCCTTTTAGATCCTTAAGTCGGTCCGTAATATTGTCAATAACTGCTAGTGATTCATTATTATCCAATGCCTCGTTATGTTCAATCACCACTGTTGCAGGCATCGACTGACCTTTACCAAACTTCTCTGCGACAAGATTGATCGCTTTAGATGACGGATAGTCATCTCCCAGCTCTCCAACTGTGTCAAAGTTCAGCTTTTCCTCATGGAAAATAATCATTGGACTGATGATTAATAAGATGATTACAGTTACTAAAATTGGGTGCTTCGTTCCGAATGAACTCGTTGCACTCCAAAACTTGTTTTCCTTATGACCACCAACACTTTTCGATGGCCAAAATATTTTCTTTCCAAATACCTTCATCACAAAAGGAGTTAGCGTCAATATTTCTAGTAATAAAATCGATACGCCAATTACAACTACTACACCGGATCGATAAATGGGTGATTCAGAAAACACTAATGCGAGAAACGCAATAAACACAGTCAGAATGCTATACGCAATCGTTTTACCTGCCGTTTTATACGTATTCATGATTGAATCATCCACTGAATGGCCGTGTGCTAACTCTTCTTTGAATCGGTTAAAAAGAAGGATGTTATAATCTGTACCAATTCCAAACAGAATTAATACAAGAAGCATCTGAGTCAAACTTGTGATCGGGAAGTTTGCTTTATCAATTAATTGCGCTGCAATTCCCATTGAAACAAGGTACGAAAACGCCACCGTAATTAAAGATACAATAGGTGTCACAACAGACCTAAATGCAATAATTAAAACGACTAAAATAAAAATTACAGTTAATGCTGCACTTTTCTCAACACCAGCTGAGGTTGCCTTTAAGTAGTCATTATTAATAAAGTCTTCACCACTTAGATAATACTCAACAGGTGACGCATTGAGCTTCTCTTCAAATTGCTTTATAATATCATCAATTTCGCGATCTTTTTTATCAAGCTTATAGCTCACCATCAGTGTCGTACCATCTTCAGACACTAAATTACTTTTTGCTTCAGGCACCTCAAACGGGTCAATCATGTCCACAATTCCTAGCTCTGAGCTGTCGTCACGAATGGATTTTATCGTGTCTCCAATTTCGTTCATTTCATCATCTGAAATGGTATCCTTATCATAGAACACAATCAGGTTGTCTGTACCCTGTTTCGTTTCCATCTTTTTCAATATATCGCTCGCTAATACTGATGGACTGTCACTACTCGTACCTTGCTGGCCTTTTTCATGTAGAATCGCATTCACATCTGGTTGAAATACTGTGAGCAAGATTGTTGCTATTAACCAGATTGCTAATATTGCCCAGCGCCCTTTTATTATGGTTTTCAATTTTTTATCCTCCCCAAAAGCTAGTAATCTAGTCTATTTTTTTCGTTTGTTGTCATCAGAAAAGTACAAGATATCGAAGAATTCATGATTATCCATTCCTTCTTCCACAACTTTCTTCTGAGCTGCTGAAACAAGCAATTGCATCCCCTTCTCTACAATCTCCTGCTCCTCAGGAGATAGAAGACTCAGCACACCTTCTAATGATTTATTCGTCAGCTCTGATACACTGTCGTTAATTTCTTCAGTAAGTCTTGGAGACAACGTAATATCAACGATTCGTTTATCCTTGCTATTTGGAGTCTTTTCTAGAAAACCTTTAGAAATCAGTCTCTCCACAATATCTGAGACGGTACTTTGTGTCATTTTTAAATTTTGGGACAGTTGTTTAATACTCACGGTTTTATGTGCATATACATCTCCAATCACTCGAACTTGCGGGATGGTTACACCATGCTCCTCTGCCTGTTTTTGGAGACTTTTCATTGTATATCGGTGAATAAAATCAACAGATTCCCTAATAAAAGCAGCTCGATTCACTTTATCTCAACTCCTTTTATATCGTACACGATACATCGCATACGATATATATTATTGCGATATTGTATTTATGTCAATGAAAAACACTCAGAGTGGAAATGGTAACTATTCCAATTGCATTGAAAAAGCCTGAAATTGCTATCAAAGCAATTTCAGGCTCTACTAGTAGATATATTTAAAATATGTATAATTTCATTAAACAGGGAGTTCATTATTTTTTACATTCTTCTCAAGGTTAACCTCACATAACGGAAATGTTAACGTAATTGTTGTACCTATTCCACTTTCACTTTGAATCGTCATTTGTCCGTCATGGCTATCTATAATGCTCTTACATACCATTAAGCCTAATCCTGTTCCTTTTTCTTTCGTAGTGAAGAAGGGTTGGCCGATTTTCGACAAGATATCTTCTGGGATTCCACAGCCATGATCTTGAAATTCAAGTCTAGCCAAGCCCTCTTCTATCATAATGTTGATTTTAATTTCTCCTCCAGTTTCCATCGCTTCCATCGCATTCTTCAACAGATTAATAAATACTTGCTTTAGTTTATTCTCTAGTCCGTTAATGATAATACGCTTCTCATCTGTTGGAACATGGAGTTTAATTTCAATGTTTTGTAGAATCGCTTGAGCATTCATCAGAATTACCACATTATTTAAAAGTTCATTAATTTCAATAACATTGAACTCTCCCTCAGTTGGCTTAGAGAGTAACAGTAATTCACTTACAATGGAATTGACCCGGTCAATTTCACCTAACATAATCGGAGTATAGAGATTATTCTTTTCTGTGCTCTCCAATAATTGTGTAAAGCCTCGTAAGCTAGTTAAAGGGTTGCGAATTTCATGGGCAATACCGGCTGCTAACTCGCCTACAACTGATAGTTTCTCGGATTGAGAAATATACTCGCTTGTCTTCTTTAACTCTGTAATATCTCTGGCAACAATATGGATGGCAGGGTTCCCAAAATAATCAAACGGTATAATTGTAACAACAGCGTGGATGATCTCACCATCCAATCGAATATACCTTAACTCGTTCTCCTCAACCTTTTTCCCTTGTAACAGTCTTTGAATTCTCTCCTTCACAGCTGCATGATCATCTGGATGAATGTATGCAAATAAATTATTTGAGGTAATTTCCTTAGAGTTTTGTCCACCAAGCATTTTAATTCCAGTTTGATTGATGAATGTCCAACACTCTCTATGTAATTCAAGAATAAAAATGGCCATTGGTGACTCTTCAACTAAAAGTTTATATTTCGATTCACTAGCCTGAGCCAGCTTAAGAGCTGTTTGTTTCTCCTGAATCTCCCTTTGCAAACTTTCATTTGTACGTCTGAGCTGTTGTGTACGCTGTTCTACCAGCTGCTCCAGTTTTGAATGAGCTTCATCTAATTGCTTAGATTGCTTTAGCAGAAGTTCATTTTGCTGCTGAAGCAGCCACTTTGTTTCATAGATTTTTACAAAACCTTCTACTTTACTTCTTAATATAACTGGATTAAATGGTTTGAATAGAAAGTCAATTGCACCGGCAGAGTACCCACTTATAGCATAATCCTGGGTTTGGGTAAGTGCTGTGATAAAGATGATCGGTACTTCTTCTGACTTTTTCCGTGACCTAATGAGCTTGGCCGTTTCAAAACCATCCAAGCCCGGCATTTGAACATCTAATAGAATAATGGCAAATTCTTTAATTAATAGCCATTTTAGAGCTTCCTCACCCGAATAGGCTTTTGTTAATTGATATCCCGAGGAACCTAATACTGCCTCCAGGGCTTGTAAGTTCTCGGGTCTGTCATCAACCATTAAAATGTTTATTACGGGTTTATCCATAAGCACCTCGCCCTTACATTTATAGTGATACCAACTAATAGAATGATTGTTTTTGGTAAAGCTTTTCTTTCTTATCGACTTCCAAATAGTGATTTGCATAGCCAGAATAAGAGAGACTCTCTCGATTTCCAAGACCTAAAATTCCTGAATGGGCTAAACTGTCAAAAAAGAGTTGATGCACTCTATCCTGTAAATTCCGGTCAAAATAGATCAATACGTTTCGGCAGATAATTACATGAAACTCATTAAATGATCCATCTGTTACTAAGTTATGTTGACCAAAGACGATATTTTCCGCTAAATGGGAATGAAAGTATGCATAGTCTTCTTTTGTAGTGTAATATTCCGAAAAGGCATTTTTCCCACCAGCGTGAATGTAGTTACTTGTATATGTCTGCATTCTATGCAATGGAAACATTCTGGTCCGTGCCTTTTCAAGGACTTTCGCATTCATATCTGTTGCATAAATTCTTGACTTTTCATATAATCCCTCTTCATGTAATAGGATTGCCATGGAGTAGGCTTCTTCTCCAGTGGAACAACCCGCATGCCATATTCGAATAGAAGGCAAATCCTTTAAAACAGGAACAATTTTTTCACGAATTGCTTTAAAAAATGAAGGATCACGAAACATTTCGGTCACATTAATAGAAAAGTCACCGTATAACCTCTCCATTGCGCTAGGATCATGTAAAACCTTTTCTAGAAGTGCCGTAACGGTCTTAATCTTTTCTGCTTTCATTCGATACCAAATTCTTCTTCGAATTGAACTAAAGGAATAGTTTCTAAAATCAAACCCGTACTTCAGATAAATTCCATTTAAAAGTAGTTGTATTTCGATACGTTCCAAGTCTGAACACTCATCTAATGTTGAAATTGCTGCTTCTTCATCCTTTATATATGTCATAACATCACCTAAAATCGCAATCTTGTTAATGGTGTAACCATACTCGAATAATAGAAAATAATTGGTCGAGATTAACAGGTTTACTAATATAATCAGATGCACCGGCATCCATACATTTTTGACGGTCATCCTTCATTGCCTTAGCGGTCAAAGCAATAATTGGGAGGTTCTCATACTCCTTCATACTTTTAATTACTCTCATTGCTTCATATCCATCCATCTCTGGCATCATAATATCCATTAATACAATATCTGTTTCTTTTTGTTCTTGTAGCTTTTTAATGGCCTCTTTACCATTTTCAGCAAACGTTACTTCCATGCCAGCTGCTTCTAGAGAGCTGGTGAGGGCGAAAATATTTCTCATATCATCGTCAACTACGAGGACCCTTTTCCCCATTAACAGCGGCTGTTCTTGAGCTGTTGCCACTTCATTCTCCCCTGCGTCCATCGTTTCTACAGGAATTGAAACAGTCACGCTTTGTTCTAATTCTTCCTGCTTGTCTTCTTCACCGAGAGGAATGTACAGAGTAAATGTACTTCCTTCCTTCTCAATACTCTCGCAGGAAACAAATCCATTGATGAGCTTAGCAAGCTCTTGAGAGATCGAAAGTCCAAGCCCTGTTCCTCCATACTTACGGCTTGTTGTGCCATCGGCCTGAGTAAATGCTTCAAATATAGCAGAAAGCTTGTCCTTGGCAATACCAATACCTGTATCAATGATGGAAAATGCGATGTACATTTGATCCTGCCTAGTCGTACGAGAGATATTCACCTGAACGTGTCCTCGTTCAGTAAACTTAAATGCATTAGACAATAGGTTCTTTAATATTTGATTTACTCTATGTTCATCTGTATAGATAATATCTGGCAAATCAGGGTCCTGTGTAAAGGTAAAGGAAATCTCCTTATTTTTCGCAACAGGCATAAACTGGCGGTGAAGAGAGTGGATGATATCATTAATCAGTACTTCTCCTTCCACAATCTCCATCTTACCGGATTCAATTTTGGATAAATCCAGAATGTCATTAATAAGTTGAAGCAGGTCATGTCCAGATGTGAAAATGGTATTCACATACTCTAGCTGTTGATTTGTAAGATTTTGCTCCTTATTCTCCATCATCATTTGAGACAAGATTAGTAAGCTATTCAATGGTGTTCGAAGCTCATGTGACATATTCGCCATGAATTCTGATTTATACTTGGAGCTCATGATAATTTCTTGTGTCTTCAGTTCAAGATTCTCTTTAATTTCTTCTAGTTCTTTCGTTTTTGTTTCTGCACTTCTATATTGTGCTTCTACTTCATCATTCATCGTGCGCAATTCTTCCTGTTGCATTTGTAATTCTTCAGATTGTGTTTGAAGTTCCTCATTTAAAATTTGAGACTCACTTAACAGTTCTTCTACCTGGATATGCCTATAAATTCTACTAAAGGTTATTCCCAGCATTTCATTTGACTGCTGAAGAAAATCTTGATGAAGAGCTGTGAATGTTTCAAGTGTTGCTAGCTCCATCACACCTAATAATTCATCTTCCAGAACGATCGGGACGATGATGATGTTCATTGGTTTTGAACTGCCAAGTCCTGAGGATATTTTTATGTAATCATCCGTAATATTTTCTAACAAGATCAGCTCTTTTGTTTTGGCACACTGACCGACTAACCCTTCTCCTATATATATGCGATCTCTCCCTGTATTTTCGTGTTGTGATGTAGAAGAATACGCATAGGAAGATAGTTTTTCTAAGTAGGTTTCTTCTTCCTCATTTTTCACAACATAGAGTACTCCGTAATTTGCTCCTATCGTCTTGGCAATCTTTTGTATATGACGTTCTCCTGCTACTTGAAGATTGTTCACTCCTTGAGTGAGAACAGATAATTCTGCAAATCGAGTTTTTAACCAGTTCTGATTTTCTATCTTTACTCGATAATCCTTTTCAATTTGTTCTTGTTTTTCTAAAGTTGCTACTAATTCATTATAAGCCTTTGCAATTTCACCGATCTCATCATTTGATTGGATATCTACTCTTTGGTATCCATAATCATCATCTGCCAGCGTTACTAATACACTCTTGAACCTTCGTAAGCGCTTTGTAATCGAATGTACAACGATAATGCCTATCATAATTGTAAGAATAATACCAATAATTCCGAAGATGATAATCGTTTTTAGGACAGCATTATAGTCCTTCTCTGTTTGGTTAAGGGTATCCTGCATGACCTCTTCTTGAAAGTTAATTAACTCCTCCACATTTCCAAGCAAAATAGACTGATCTTCCTTCGCAATTTCTAGTAAATTCGGGTCTCTATTTACTAAAAATTCTTCATAGCTTAATTTAAAAGAATCATAGTGATTCGAAAGGTTAGCCAAAATACCCTTAGCCTCTTGAATCTGAATTAGATTCTCTAACTCAACTATTTTCTGATTTGTTGTTTGGAATGCTTTCTCCATCGTTTGGATCAAAGAAGGGTCAACTTCATCCATTTCACCCAAACTCTCTAACTCAATCGTACCCATCTCATAGCGAATCGTATTAGCATGTTCAATTTTAATATACCGATCATTCACTAGTAGATTCACCTTCTGTGTCTGATTGTAATATGTATTAATGATCACGCCTAAAATGATACCCACTGCAACGATGACAACTCCAAAACCGGTGAATAAAATTGTCTTAAAATTCACGAAGCGAACCCCCTCACTCACTCTCCTATAAACTCTAGATCTCACTACCATCTATTAAATATAACATCAATTTCCCACTTTTTTGCTTAAGATTGTCAAATAATTGAGTTTATTTCAGTAAATAGTGTAACAATTTGTAGAAATACAAGGATACCTTTACCACATTAACGCACCGGGGGGCTGTCCCCCAGTGCGTTAATGTGATAAATTCTAGTGATCGATAAAGTTCAGTTTCTGTTGTTTATTTTACATTCTGCTTCTAGTTCGTTTAAAGTATCCCATTACTAGTAAAAGGCAGCTCACCTATAAGGAATTGCTGCCTTTTTTATGTTTATCTTGTATTCGTTTATTCAATAATTAAGCCATAGGCTGTAATCTTCTTGATTCTCCGAGCTACGAACATAGAGACAATATAAGATAAAATAAGGATCCCTGCACAATACATGAGGATGACAGGTAAATAAATCGTAAAATCCATACGTTTCACTCCTGCACTCGACAGCAATATAGCGAGCATAGGATTTGTTAAAAAATACCCTGTCAAACCTCCAATTACAACACCAGAACTAATTACAGGTAAAATACTAATGGATATTTGATTCATTAGTTGCACTGTTGAATAGCCGATTGCTTTCATGACCCCAAACCCTTTCTTACGCTTAAGAATCATCGTTTTGATGACAAGATACAAAATCGTTACAACGACTAGAAAGGTAATCATTAACACCATCAACATAATCCCAAACACTGCAGTTGTATACATTCCTGTTTGACCCTCTATATTTTCATCAATATCTAACGTTTCAACGATATGGTCTCCGTAATGTTTCTGAACATTGTTGATAAACGATTTATTCGTTATACCATCTAGATATACATAAAGCATTGTACCTTTATACTCTGGTTGCAGCTGTTGAATTCCTTCCATTGTTAATCCAGCTATCTGCCCTAAATTTCCAATTGATTGGCTAAGACCCGTTATTAAATACTCTCTTGTTACTCCCCCGTATTCTACTTCAACTGTATCGCCAATTCCTTTATTGATTTGATCGGATACAACCCATGAGATGGATACTTCATTTTCATGCACTGGCTGCCGACCTTCATAGACGACATTATTCTCTAATTGGTTATATTGATCTGTCACATTTGTATAGACAGTTTGATTATCAATTCTTGTTTCAATTAAATCGAATATATTTACTTTTCTTACATTATTCATTTGTTCAATACTTCCAAGAAGTTCACTTGTTTCGACTTCTGGGTTAACTGTAATCATTACACTTCCCGGTTCTGCCCCGACTATGTCAACAAATGCAGTTTTGTCTGTTGCAATGTTGTAATACAGTATCGATGAAAAGACTGTCGCAAACGTTAAGGCAATAATGATGAAAAGAACCATCATATTTTGCTTTGCATGAGCTAGCATGGACTTGATCCCAAGTAAGAAATGGAGACTACCACTTGCTCTATCCAAAGGAAAATAATTTTTTCTAAAGCTATGAGTTGGAATACCTCCTCGAAGTGCCGCAACTGGTAGTATTTTTCGTACTCGAATTGCAGACAATAATGTTACTGCTACAACACAAATCAAAATAACAAGAATGCTTATGAAATTTACGTTAACGTCAAATGTTTGTACCCATATTAGGCCAGATAAAGTTGAAATCATGCGACCAAAGAATGGCATTAATACATACGACAATGCTATTCCGACTATACTTCCACAGAAAACGATTAATGTAAACTGTAGTAGGATAGATGATAAAATTTGCCAACTTGTATAGCCAATTGCCTTTAATGCACCGATATTCCTCATATCCTCTTCTATGCTATATGAAACACGGAACCGGATAACGATGAGTGCTACAAGGACGATAATTGCTGCAAAGGCTACTAATATAGTAGCGATAATGTTAATAGTTAATGTGTTTACACTTTTTACCAACTCGATATCTAGTCCCCTAATATATGATGATGATTCATCACCTTGAGACTGTTCAACTTCTTGAATAAAATCATTGTTCAACTTAGAAGCTTTGGATGTATCCTCCATCAATGCAGAAAGTATCATCCCTTTTGATTGGTTATCTAATTCCTCTGATAATTGAGTAAACGTAGCATTCGGAACCATAAACTTCATTACGCCTAAGTTATTCGTGGCCATAATCGTTGTTTCAAAAAATCCAGAAATACGATATTCATAGTCCTTGTCTTGATAGGTGAGAGTCAACCGGTCACCTAACTCATATCCCCCGTTCGTTTTAAAGCTGTAAGGTACAAAAATATCATTGGTATTCGGAGTTTTTAGCTTTTCTACAAAGTTTAAGTGACCAATATTACGCTTAGCATCCGCATCCAAGATTACAATACTACTATCTAACTCCCCATTACCAAATGTAAATTTAGTAGTGTTCATATAAAGCGCATTTTCTACCTCCGTTTCTTTTACCTCAGGATAGTTTGTTAGCGTTTCATTATATTTGGAATGATAGCTAGCCTGATCCATTACGAACGTTAAATGAGGATCATTTAATTGTTCCGTCTTGTGATCAAAAAATGTATTGATTTGAGTGATGACCATTAATCCAATGTTTAGAAGCAGTGAAGCTACCAGGATAAAAATAAGTAACGATACTGTAGCCGATTTACTTTTTCTAAGATTGGCCATAGCCAGATTCATTATTTTCATCCTACCACCCCATTTCAGCCAAGAAATGTTTAAGCTTATCATGACGCTCAGCATTTTCATTCTCGCAATAATCACCGAGCTGCAAATCTCCGCAAATGACGCCATCCTTTAAATAAATAATGCGATTACCGCGTAATGCAGTTGTCATATCATGTGTGACTAAGACAATACTCTGTCCTCTGCGATTGATATCTGTGAATACATCTAACACACTATCACTAGATGCAGAATTTAATGCACCCGTCGGCTCGTCAGCGAATAATACTTTCGGATTATTAATGATGGCTCTTATAACTCCAACACGCTGTGCCTCACCACCGGAAAGCTGAGTGGGAAATTTAGACCATGAGTTTTCTGTAATTCCAATTTGCAGTAAGAGTTCCTTCGCCTTTTTGACAATCTCACGCTTATTTTTTGTAACCAATAAACCACTCGCCAACACATTATCGAGTACACTCATATTGTCTAATAAATAAATCTGCTGAAATACAAACCCACAATGATTTCTTCGGAAGATCGCCAGCTGGTCATTGTTTAATTTCACTAAGTTCTCCCCGGCAAAATTCACTTCACCCAATGTCGGCTTATCCATCCCGCTAATTGCATACAACAAAGTAGATTTACCTGAACCTGAACTACCCATAATAATTGTAAAATCACCTTCTACTAAACTGATATCTAGATTTTTTAGTACATGCTGCTGATTTCCACCGCTAGAAAATGTTTTACATAACTTCTCTGTCTGAATAATTGTCTTAGTCATACTCTATTTCACTCTCCCATGTATTCATTTTTAACTAGTGCCAAAGCTGACAATAGCTATTGTTTTATTTCTTATTAGCCAAGAAAAAAAGACCGTAATGAAGATTACAGTCTTATCATACAAAATGAATTCTTAGTAAATCTTTGTTCAATTCTTAATTATTTCTTAATTATGTAGCAAGCTTTATCTTCAAAATAACCGTAAAGCCGTCATGCCGGTTGTAGCCCATAATGTGTCCATACATATTCTCCATAAAGTACTTTGAAATATAAAGGCCAAGACCAGAACCAGTCTTCCCTTCTACATTTGCTCCACGATAATATTTATTGAATACCAATGGCAATTCTTCTTCATTAATCCCCGGTCCAAAATCGTGAATATGTAATTCTAGAAAGCCCTCATTGATTTGGGAACAAACTGAAATCATTGTCCCTGCATACTTATATGAATTACTTATAATATTGTCTATCACCTGTTGCATGCGCAATGAATCCATTAGGACGATACATGGAGGGATGTGATCAACTGAGATTTGGCGTTCAAAATTCGCACTTTCAATCATATCAATCAGTACTTCACTTGATTCCTCCGTTACCGTAATCTGTAATTGCTGAAGTTCTTCTAATGTAGCATGGAACATATCTGTCACCAGTAAGTCAATTTGCTCGGCCTTTGAATAGATTGTATTGACTTGTTTTAGGGTTTTCTCATCCTTTGCCTGAAGCATCATCAACTCACTAACCACCTTAATCGAAGCAACTGGTGTCTTAATATCATGACTTAATGTTGCGACGAGCTCCTTCTTACTACGGTTCGATTCATACTCTCTTTGCCTGGCAGCGCCTAGCTCTTCTCGGAGAAGGTCAAAGCTTTCTGTGAACGCACCAAAATAATTGTTCCTGCCCATATTTAACGGTACATCTAAATGTCCTCTCGCCACATTCGCCGCAAAAAGTTGAAGCTGTTGAAAGGGTTTCACGATGGTTCTGTAAAGATAGATGAGATAACTAATCGTAATAACCAAGATGAGAGCCATGATTAAGCTAATGGAAACTGACAGCTCCTTTTTCATCTTTTGAAAACTGTCATTTTCGTCATTGTGGATGATTACTTTGCCGACAATCTCATCATGGTGCTTCAAATCTAAGAAAATATCTCTATTTTTAATTGATTCAGAAACTGTACTCCTTTTACTCCCGGTTGATTGATAGAGTACATTTCCTGCAAGATCAACGATTGTAAAAGGTTGCTTCAAGTCACTATTCAAGAAGATTTCCTTATGAACTTGTCCCCAGTTTTTCTCCGCCCGCTTCACTACGTCATTAATCGCAACAAGATCCACTTCCGGTGTAGTCTTACTGTTTATTACCAAAACAGAGATCACGATACCTGCACTGATAACAACTAGAATCGTGATAAGTACTAATTTCATCTTCATGAGCTGCTATCCTCAAGAACATACCCGGTTCCCCATACGGTTTTAATAAACTGTGGATCCTTTGGATTGCGTTCAATTTTTTCTCGTAAATGCCGTATATGTACATTTAACGTGCCATCTCCAACGAAGGAATCTTCCCATACATTTCGAAACAATTCATCCTTCGTGACAATACGGTTTTTATTTTTCGCTAAATACGAGAGCAATTTATATTCCATCGTCTTGAGTTGAACATCCACACCTTGAATTCGTACTCGATGCAGCTTCGTATCAATCTGTATCTGCCCAAACTCTAACAACTCTTCATTATTGATTGAACCACTTCCATATCTTTTAAGTACTGCCTTTACTTTGGCTAGTAAAATACTAAGTGTATATGGTTTTTGAATATAATCATCGCCACCTATGTTCAGAGCAATGAGAACATCATCATCACTAGAACGCGCACTAATAAATAGAATTGGAATCTGCATTGTCTGGCGCAATTTCTTACATAAATCAAATCCCGAGGAATTTCCGAGATTAATATCAAGAAGAATAACAGACGGTTCATGTTCCTTCAAAAACTGCTCACACTCTTCCCTGCTCGTCACGAATGCAGATTTCACATCAAACATATTAAAATACTCACATGTTGATTCTGCTAATGCCATCTCATCATCAACGATTAAACAATCTAGTTTCATTGTCATTCTCCCTCATCCCAAATTTTAACAGGATAAGTATAGTATACATGATTTGAGGCATAGGAGTGATTGAATTATTATTGTCAGTAACTAGCATGTAAAAAACCCCAATCTTATACTAGATTGGGGTTCCAAAACCATTATCGCACTACCTCTGTTCCATCAATACTCTTATCAAATTGATCAAGCAATGTACGTACTTCATCCGTTGATTTCGTGTTCATTAATGAATTTCTTAATTCAGCTGCCCCAGGAAACCCTTTGACATAGATTTTGAAAAAGCGATGCAGCCCTGAAGCTGAACGTGGCACTTCTTCCGCGTATTGATCCTGAAGATCAAGCTGAAGACGTAAAAGGTCCAAATATTCTTTACTGCTATGCTCTCTTGGCTCTTTTTCAAATGCAAATGGATTTTTAAAAATGCCTCGACCAATCATCACACCATCAATACCATATTTCTCAGCGAGCTCTAGCCCAACTTGACGATCAGGAATGTCTCCATTAATCGTGAGCAGTGTATTTGGCGCAACACGGTCTCGTAGTTTTTTAATTTCAGGAATCAGCTCCCAGTGCGCATCTACTTGGCTCATTTCATCTCTTGTACGCAAATGAATAGAAAGGTTCGCAATATCCTGTTTCAAAATATGCGTCAACCATTCCTCCCACTCATTGATCTCATGAAAGCCAAGTCGTGTTTTCACACTAACAGGAAGTCCACCCACTTTAGCTGCTTGAATCAGTTCTGCTGCTACATCTGGACGTAAAATAAGGCCACTTCCCTTCCCTCTTGTTGCCACATTCGGTACAGGACAGCCCATATTAATATCAATACCTTTAAAGCCCATCTCTGCCATGCCAATGCTCATTTGACGGAAATACTCAGGATTATCTCCCCAAATATGTGCCACCATCGGCTGTTCATCTTCCGTAAACGTCAAACGGCCACGCACACTTTTGATTCCATCTGGATGGCAATAGCTATCAGAGTTTGTAAACTCAGTAAAAAACACATCAGGTCTTCCCGCTGCACTAACAACATGACGAAACACAACATCCGTCACATCCTCCATCGGAGCAAGCACAAAAAACGGTCGTGGCAAATCACGCCAAAAATTATCTATCATTTCACACTCAAATCCTCTCACTATAAATACCCTTTCAAACACTCGTTCAACTATATATGAAGCAATATGCTTTATTTCTTTTTCACTTATATCATGCTTACACCCTAATTATCAATCAGATAGGTTTACAAGAATCAACAATGTATATTTTATCGAAAATATGTCCTGAATGATATTGTTATTAATAGGAAGTTAAAAGTTTCTTTTTAGTTAGGCTGTGTTTAAGAACAGTGTTGATATTTAGAAGGTTGATAGAAGTGAAAGGATGCGATACTCATGCAGGCGAGAAGCACCAAGGATGCTCCCGAACCCACCCGCGGTATCCGGCGAGTATCCTGGAACGAAAATCAATTACAAGGTTTAACAGAGTTCAAAAGTAGACACCAAACTGATAGGAGATTCACCCGAAGGTCAATATAAATTTCCCTTGTATTGTAAGAAGAAACGGTTAAATTCATGTGCCTGTCGCTACACGAGATCTGTCGAAAAATCTCCGACATACTTCGAGAGGTGACAGGCACAGTTTCAATATTCTGGAATCAACTTTGCTACATTATTCATTAAGTCATATTGAATGAGCTTTAGTTCAAACAATGTGAGTGGATCACGGTAAATTTCTGGATTTTCCCGCATATTGTTCAGGCAATCTTTATGCCTAATAATTTCTTGATCTACATCTAAAGAGGTACTATTTAACGTTTTAAATGGAGTCGCAAAAAACATGTTAAGATCTCGTGCAATTGATCTTTCAAATAACTCTAATTGCTGCAGGAAAGGTTGAATCATGAATTGGACAATTTGATGATAGTCCGCGTTTTCAATGAAATGTTTATATTTATTAAGGATCTTTTCATTATTTATGGAAAGTGGACCGATCAGTTTCCCTAAGCTTTTAAGTAACAACTGTGCGGGAGTATAACGCTGCATGATATTCGCTTTTTCGAAATGTACCGTACCTCTCGTCATACGGACTACATCTCTCCTCCAATCATCTAGCACCTTAAAGTCACAATCCAATGTGATTTTCTCCTCACCGTATAGGTAATTAATACTTCCACTCATTTCATCTAAGAAGGCTTGGCTATCTTTCAACTCACCATGACAATCTATAATCCAATTTTGAATGGTAACTTCAAAATGGCGAATGGCTACTTCTTCCATATAATTTGCAATGCGTTGATTCATTTCTTCATTAAGCTCAACATGAATTTTTCCAAAATTGCTCTTTTCAGTAACAATTTCAGAGCAATTCCGAAGCAGTTCAGGTATCTTTAGCATCAAATGCTGTCTGAAATCATCCTTTATACCGCTAAATGACTGTTTAATTACTAGAGCTTTTTCCACTTCTATGTCTCTTAACTGATGATGGATTCCTTTAAGCTTGGCAGAAAGTTCTTCGTTCCATTGAATTTGATCAATCATTGAATTTTCCAGATCCACACGTTTTTGAATAAGAAATTCAATAGACTTTTTAATCATATACAAAATTTTAAAGGCAACCTGCTTTTTCGGGATATTCTCTTCCTGTATTAGCTCACGTATGTTCATATCTAGTTGTTCATCTAGTATAAGGCCTTCTTTCTCTGCCCACTTCTTAATAGATTGATAAAGCTGAATGGCGTCTTCCATACACTTTTGATAATAGGAAGACTCATTGAGCAATTGACCTGCCTTACTAATCAAGGCATCGTCCAGATGTTTTGGAAACAGTTCATTCCATGCTAGTGTTGCTGATGAAGAAACGGAGGAATCTAACCCAGATGACACCTTCATCCAAATGGTTAAATGAATTTGGATCAGCTCAGAAATGTCCCTGATGAGATACTTTCCACTAATCAATTCAAAATACGATTCGTTATATAGATGAGGCAATTTTCTCCATATATAGGATGATTTCAATTCTATATCCGTAAGAAGTTGGTTGATCTCCTTTAACCATAAAAAATACATATCAGTTTGCTTGTAACTATTCCACATGATACTAACAAAACTTTCAAATCGAAATGAATCAAGAGTATGTAAAGTTCGCAACACTTCCTTAAAATAGGCAGGCTCTGTTTTGACTGCATGGCCGTGTTCCAGATATTCTTCAAGAACTAAAAACCAATCTAGTGATTGTAAACGAATGGCCTCACTCATGGCAAGCTCTACTGCGTTTCCCCAATCTTGGTAATCCTCAAAGAAAACTCGTGCTACTTCAGTCACACCATCATAATCTGGATTTACATAAACCGCTTGTTTAATTGAATCTACTGCTTTATCTAGTTTGCCGAGTCTTTGGTAAAGTGAAAACAGTTGCAAAAGGATTTCCGTTTCTAAAACAACTGAATCGGATTTAACTGATTTATAATAGTCTTCTGCAATTGCCAGTAATTCCATTTCATAATGAGCATCGGCTATATTTTTCATCGCCCATGGCTTTAATTCATTATCTATAGTCTCCCATTTAAAAATGGCTGCTTCAAAATCTTTATGTCGGAAATAGACCTCTCCTTGGGCAAAACGAATGTAAGAAAAATTGGGCATTTCCTTCATTTTCTCATCCATGTACTTTTCACCCAAAGTAAAAAGTGGATGACCCTTTTGATTTCCTTGTAGTAAGATTTCGTAATATGATTTATTAATTAGTTCCTTTTCTAATGTCATTAAAATCCCTCTCTATTAGCTGGTTTAGTAGGAAGTAGAGTAATAATGCCAGATACAATCCTAGAAAATTACCACAATTTTTCTACATAATCTCTTTATAGTAAATGAATGTATGGGCTTATAATCATAGCTCAGTTTTTTTATTGTTGTTAATAAACCTACACTAAAGTATTGGCTATGTACACAATCTCTCTCGAGGTACTCAAGGATACCATTGGGTACGAGGAGAGCATTCACAGAGTCTAACCTTGTTCTCTGCTCCTGCGCTCGTTTAGGATGTGGCTGATTTACTAACATAATGATTAAACTCAGCTTTACTTCAACACTGCCATAATTTAAAGTTACTACAAATCCATACTATATTAATCGAAAGAACTTTCACTTTTATAAGGGTGCCTCTCTACCTTGTTTAGGGTAAAAGAAATTCTAATAAGTAAGAGCCCAATCTTGAAAGATCGGGCTCTTACTTATTTCTGACTATTATTATATTGAATCTAATAGTACTACACACTCCACGTGTGTCGTATGCGGAAACATATCCACAGGCTGCACTTCAACCGTCTTGTACCCGCCAGACTCAAGCACCTTTAAATCACGAGCTAATGTTGCTGGGTTACACGACACATACACTACACGCTTCGGTTTCATATCAATCATTGTCTGTAGAAGTGACTCATCACAGCCTTTTCGCGGTGGATCGACAACCATTACATCTGCACGGATTCCAGTGGAGTACCACCAAGGAATGACCTTTTCTGCTTCTCCTACTGCGAAATCCACGTTTTCAAAACCGTTGAGTTTTGCATTACGTTTAGCATCTGATATTGCTTCTGGTACAATTTCCACTCCGTACACATGCTTCGCGCGTTGTGCCAGGAATAATGAGATTGTACCGATTCCGCAGTACGCATCAATGACATTTTCCGTTCCGTTTAAGTTGGCATATTGCAACGCTGTATCATAAAGGACCTTCGTTTGCTTTGGGTTTACTTGGTAGAAGGAACGAGCTGAGATCGCAAACTTAATGTCTCCGATATAATCGTAGATGTACTCTTCTCCCCACAGCACCTTTGTTTTATCTCCCATAATGACGTTTGTTCGTTTGTTGTTTATGTTCTGAACTATCGACATTATTTTCGGGGAAATATTACAAATTTCTTCAATAATTTGTTTTTGATTTGGTAGTGACACTTCTCTTGTGACAAGTACAATCATTGCTTCTCCCGTAACTTGTCCGTAACGCGCCATAATATGACGAAGGTTTCCCGAATGACGTTCTTCGTTATAGGCTCTTACTCCGTGCTTTTCACAAATTTTCTTAACTTGTTGGACAATGTTGTCATTGATTGACTCTTGGATGAGACATTGCTCCATGTCTATAATGTCGTGGGAGCGTTGCTGATAAAACCCTGCTACAAGTCCACCTTCACGTTCACCTACTGGAACTTGTGCCTTGTTACGATATCTCCATGGCTCGTCCATTCCGAGTACCGGGTGCACAGGTACATTATGAATCCCACCGATTCTCGCTAATACTCCTACTACCTGCTTATGCTTCGCCTCAAGCTGACCTTCATAGCTCATATGCTGAAGCTGACATCCTCCGCACTTTGCATAAATTGGACAATTCGGCTCAATCCGAAATGGGCTTTCGCTTTTCAGATTCATTAGCCGACCGAATGCATATCCTTTATTCACCTTTGTAACCTTTACTTCTCCCTCTTCACCAGGAAGTGCTCCTTTTACAAAAATCGGGTAGCCTTCCACCTTTGCTACACCGGCTCCATCGTGTGTGAGGTCTTCAAAGGTTACACTATATGTTTCATTTTTTTCAACTGGCGCAACTTGTTTTACCATTGTTTTGACTTCCTTTTTTATGTGAAATTGACTTCCATGATTGTAACATAGTTAGTATAGCTATGCTATTTTACTTTCCTCACAAGCTCCTACACTTTATGAGTTAAACATTACCTTTTTATTAGAATAGTATTTCCATCCAATACAAAAGCAGACCCACCTGGATCTGCTTAACTTTTTATTTTTATAATCTTTTCAGCTTTTTCTCTTGAGACAAATACTTCAATGTGTTGATACAGGTTGATGAATTCAGCCGGTACTAATCCACCATATTCCCCGTCCAAGTTTAGCTGCATTTTGTCTGTTGATTTTACCTTGATTCGGTTTGCGCTTGTATAAATAATATTCGGATCACTTAAGTGGTCACCCTTAAGCGCAAGACTCGCAATGCGGATAAAATCAGCCAGGTTTGTTTTCTTCAGAATGAGTAAATCGAACATCCCATCACTATAGTCAGAAGATGGCGCAAGCTTTTCAAATCCACCAACGGAGTTTGTGTTACATACTAAAAACAGCATAATTTCGCCTTCGAAGAACTTACCGTCATATTCAATTTCCACATGTGTTGCTTTGATAGACGGAAGCATTTCCATTCCTTTTAAATAGTAGGCAAGTTGTCCGAGCATCGTCTTTAATTTGCTAGGAACTTCATATGTCAGTTCGGTGATACGGCCGCCACCTGCAATATTAATAAAATATGTATCATTTACTTTACCTATGTCAATGGGAACTGGAACCCCAGAGCAAATGATATCAGTTGCTTCTTCAATGCTCTTGTTTACACCAAGCGCACGAGCAAAATCATTTGTGGTCCCAACTGGAATAATCCCCAATCTTGGGCGATATTCCTCATCCGCCAGACCGTTTACGACCTCATTGATCGTTCCATCTCCTCCTGCTGCCACAACAAGGTCATACCTGCGCTCAACTGCCGTGCGAGCTGCCTTGGTTGCATCTCCTGCGCCTGTTGTCGCATGACAGGAAGTCTCATAACCAGCCTGTTCTAACTTTTGAAGAACCTCTGGTAAATGCCTTTTAAATAACTCTCGACCTGAGGTTGGATTATAAATTATACGAGCTCTTTTCATTTTCATCATCCTGTTTTCTTTATATGAAGATAAGTAACTTGAGTATACGAAATCAATTCTATTAGCCGATTTCTATTATAACGGAAAAAATATACATTTCAACTAAAACTACCTCAACAGTATACCCACAAACCAATATTCAGAAACAAAAGAAAAAGATGCTGATACACAGCATCTCTAATTACTTTGTTTATATTTCCACATCATATAACGGTAACGAATCGTACATCCTATACAATATCCACATAATGCAAGACCTGCCGCAATAATCACCATTCCACCAAATACATAACCGACCATCGGTGCACTAAGGAAAAAGCTGACTAAAGCAATAGCCAGACAGATCGTCGCAATCCACTGATTAAACAATTGTTGATCTTTATCTTCCTGGATATACGAGTCAGGTGACTTCTTCAACAAGCCTCTCGTCATTCTTATGACTGGGTTTTGCTTCGTTGTCAGTGTAATGATTCCCACAACAAGAGGGAAAATTAATATATATGGAGTAACAAGTAGACCTGCTAATGTTGTAATCACGATAAATAGTTGATTAACCTGAACCAACGGCTTTGGGATTCCCATTTCAAAAAACTCCTTTTATTACATACTATACATATAGTATTAGTTGGTTATTCGCTTATTGTCAATTATTTTGTATTTTCTGCAAAGGGGAAATGGATTTATGGATAATTTAGAGGAGAACTTTAAAAGATGGAAGGAAAACAATGAACTCATCTTTGTTGATATGATGAAACAAAAAAAAGGCCGTCAACGTTTGTACGGCAGACTTCTTAACTATGACGTAAAAAAACAATACTTACAGGTATATAATGATGATGAGAAATCCGTTTATAACGTGTCCTTCGTTGAAGTAGATGATATCGGTTCCACGAAGAACTAAAAAGCGCTTAGTGAAAATAAACCGCTGAGCGCTACTTTTTTGTACCTTATAGTGTCAACCCTTTAACATTGTCGTTTTATCACGATAAAACATGATTCCATTTAACACAATCGTCATGATGAGAAGAACAGAAGAAGCAAATGCAACAGCATACATGGTGTCCATAAGAGCACCCCAATCCTCCACCGTCACTTTATGATAGGTATAAAAGATTTGAAAACACAGTGCAACCCCACAGGCACTAAAGCTGATAAAGGATACCTGACTCCCTTTTCTATTTTTTGGACTTGTTAAATTTATTAACGGAAGTATCCAGGCAATGAGTCCACATATTAAGCTACCCACATTTAATAAACCGTACATTTCTGTATATCCTCCTTTTTTATCCCTCCACCAATATTAACATATTTATCCATTAACAACTCACGCCATCTTTCTTTTATGAAGGAACTTCTCACTACTATAGAGAATGTAAGTACGAAGAATTAAAGGATTCCAACCTGTCAGTAGTGAGCATTTCATGACAGGTTTTCTTTATAAAGCATTAGTAATATGTAAGTAAGGAGTGTGTGACATGGCGTGGGTACAATCAATCCAAAATGCAATTGACTATATCGAGGAACATTTAGAAGAAAATCTATCAATCGTGTCCATCGCAAAGCAAGCGAATGCATCGGAGTATCACTTTCAACGGACGTTTATGATTTTAACTGACTTATCTATTGGAGAGTATATTAGGCGCCGCCGATTAACGTTAGCTGCTAAGGAGATGACAACCACGAATTGCAAAGTCATTGATGTCGCCTACAAGTATGGATACGACACTCCAGAAGCTTTTTCAAAGGCATTTCGAAGACAGCATGGTGTATCTCCAAGTGAAGCACGTAAGTATGTAGGAAAACTAACATTTTATGAACGCCTGAAAATCCAGGTGATTCTGAAGGGAGCAGAACCAGTGAAATATAATATTATCGAGCGTGAAGGGTTTAAGGTTGTGGGTATGAAAGAGGAATTTTCGTTCGCAAATGGAGAAAATTTAATCGGTATTCCTAAGATGTGGAATAAGGCAAACGACAACGGAACGAGTAGTACCTTATTCAAGGCAAATAACGGACAAATTAAAGGGGTTTTGGGTGTATGTGAAGCCCTGAATGAAACACAAATGAATTACTGGATTGCAGCTGAGCGAGAGGGTGACACACCGGAAGGCTACAGCAGTTTAGACATCCCCGCTTCCAAATGGGTGGTATTCGAAGTGCACGGTGCCATGCCGGATGCTATACAAAAGGTGTGGAAGGAAATCTACTCCGAATGGTTTCCAACTAGTGGTTACAAACATGCAGGCACACCCGAATTAGAAGTATATCCAGACGGAGATCCTAACTGTTCGTCATATTATTCTGAGGTATGGATTCCAGTATTGAAGTAACTTGGTGCCAGGCACCACCCGAATTTTGTCGAAATATAAAAAGCCGAAGTCATTGGTTTGATTTCGGCTTTTACTTTTACCTCTTTTTCATTTCTTCTATTAAAATTTTATTTACCAAAGGTGGATTTGCTTGTCCCTTCGTCTGTTTCATCACTTGACCAACTAGGAAGCCAATTGCACGGTCTTTGCCGCTTTTAAAATCATCAATAGACTGTGGGTTCTTATCTAGCAGCTCCACTATGATTTTACGAAGTGTGCCTTCGTCAGAAATTTGAACTAAGCCTTGATCCTTTACGATTTGTTCAGGATCTCCGCCTTTTTCAACAAGCTCTTTGAATACCTTCTTCGCAATCTTCGAGGAAATGGTTCCATCTTGGATAAGCTTAATCATTTTCGCTAAGCTTTCTGGAGTTAACGCTAAGTCTTGTAACTCTTTCTGTTCTGCGTTCATGTATGCTGAAACTTCTCCCATTAACCAGTTTGAAGCCAGCTTTGCATCTCCACCTGCTTGAACGGTTGCTTCAAAGTAATCAGACATCTCTTTTGTAAAGGTTAGTACATTTGCATCGTATGGAGGTAATCCCAGTTCTTCTACATACCGCTTTTTACGTGCATCTGGGAGCTCAGGAATTTCAGCACGAATGCGCGCTTTCCACTCTTCATCAATATGAAGATGAACTAAATCAGGTTCTGGGAAGTAACGATAATCATCTGAACCTTCCTTCACACGCATCAAAATTGTCTCCCTCGTTGCCTCATCATAGCGACGAGTCTCCTGACCAATGACACCACCAGAAAGAAGTACTTTTTCCTGGCGCTTCTCTTCATATTCAAGCCCCTTTTGAACGAAGGCAAATGAGTTTAAGTTTTTCAGCTCTGTTTTCGTTCCAAACTGTTCTTGACCCATTGGGCGAAGCGAAATGTTCGCATCACAGCGCAGTGAACCTTCTTCCATTTTACAATCAGAAACACCTGTGTATTGAATAATTGATTTTAACTTTTCAAGATAAGCATACGCTTCTTCCGGTGTACGAATATCCGGCTCTGACACGATTTCAATGAGCGGTGTGCCTTGACGGTTAAAGTCAACTAATGAATAGCCGTCACCAGTATGTGTCAGCTTTCCTGCATCTTCCTCCAAGTGAAGTCGAGTGATGCCGATCCGCTTTTTCTTATCGTTTACTTCAATTTCAATCCACCCGTTTTCTCCGATTGGTTTGTCAAATTGTGAAATCTGGTATGCCTTTGGATTGTCAGGATAAAAATAGTTCTTACGGTCAAACTTCGTCTCTGTCGCCACTTCACAGTTTAGTGCCATCGCAGCCTTCATGGCAAATTCAACCGCTTTTTTATTTAATACAGGCAGTACCCCTGGATAACCCAGGTCGATTACACTCGTTTGAGTATTTGGGGCAGCACCGAAGTGGTTCGGACTATTTGAGAAAATTTTGGATTCTGTCTTTAATTCCACGTGGACTTCAAGCCCGATAATCGTTTCGAAATTCATGCACTCGCCCCCTTACAACGATGGCTTTTGCTTATGATGGTCAGTCGCTTGTTCAAATGCATAAGCAACACGGTATAACGTTGACTCATCAAAATGCTTGCCGATTATTTGTAATCCTAATGGTAATCCGTTTGAGTACCCACATGGTACTGAAATAGCTGGAACTCCAGCAAGATTGACCGGAATTGTTAAAATATCATTTGCGTACATCGTCATTGGATCTTTTGTGTTTTCACCAATTTTAAATGCTGGTGTTGGTGTTGTTGGCCCAATGATGACATCAAACTTTTCTAATACTTCTTCAAAGTCTTGTTTAATTAAGGTACGAACTTTTTGTGCCTTTATATAGTAGGCATCATAATAGCCTGAGCTTAAGGCGAACGTCCCAAGCATAATACGACGCTTTACTTCATCTCCAAATCCTTCACTGCGGCTTTGTTTGTATAAATCTAGCAGGTTCATCGCATTTTCAGTCCTAACACCATAACGCACACCATCAAAGCGAGCTAAGTTGGCAGATGCCTCTGATGAAGCAAGCAAGTAATAGGTAGCAAGCGCATATTTAGAATGTGGCAGTGATACCTCTTCCCATGTTGCACCTAGTCCTTCTAATACTGTAAGAGCATTCCTTACAGATTGACGGACTTCTTCTTTAACGCCTTCACCTATATATTCTTTTGGCACTGCAATTTTCAATCCTTTTACATCACCAGTTAACGAAGAGAGGAAGTCCGGTACTTCTACATTTGCCGAAGTGGAATCCATCGGATCATGTCCTGAAATTGTCTGCAAGAGATAGGCATTGTCTTGCACGTTACGAGTGATCGGTCCAATTTGGTCTAGTGAAGATGCGAAAGCAACTAATCCATAGCGAGAAACACGTCCATATGTTGGTTTTAACCCAACCACTCCGCAATAAGAGGCCGGCTCACGAATCGAACCTCCTGTATCTGAACCTAGTGAGAATAACACTTCTCCAGCTGCTACCGATGCAGCTGACCCTCCACTAGAACCTCCTGGTACATAATCTGTGTTCCAAGGGTTTTTTGTAGGGTAAAAAGCTGAATTCTCATTAGAAGAACCCATTGCAAATTCGTCCATGTTTAATTTTCCGATTGTAATGGCTTCAGCATCTCTCAATTTCTCCACGACCGTTGCATCATAAATCGGATCAAAGTTAGATAAGATTTTACTCGAGCAAGTTGTACGAAGATTTTTCGTTACGATATTATCCTTCACACCGATAGGTAAGCCGAAAAGAAGACCGCGTTCAGTCTTTGACACACCATCTAGCTCCTTAGCCTGCTCTCGTGCTGCTTCTTCGTTTAACGTAACGAAGGCCTTCACTTTATCTTCAACTGCATGAATTCGTTTATATGACGCATCAACCAGGTCTGATACGGATAACTCTTTTTTATGTAACAAGCTATGTAATTCTGAAATACTATGATCGAATAACGACATGTTTACCCTCCCTTTACTCTAGAATTGCCGGAACACGTATTTGTCCATTTTTGTGATCAGGTGCATTCTTTAATACTTCTTCAACAGGAAGACCCTTACCAGGCTCGTCCTCTCTCAATACGTTCTTCAAATGCACCACATGAGTCGTTGGTTGGACGTTCTCTGTATTCAACTCTTT
Organism: Bacillus sp. BGMRC 2118; assembly: GCA_008364785.1. Taxonomy (GTDB): domain Bacteria; phylum Bacillota; class Bacilli; order Bacillales; family SA4; genus Bacillus_BS. Next base: position 191,622 of record VTTJ01000009.1, read on the forward strand.
CAACTGCTCTGCATATGTAATAATCTCATCCAACTGCTTTTGAAATTGCACTGCCTCTTCGTCCGTTATTGCCAATCGTGCTAAATGAGCAACGTGTTTAACCTCATCTATCGAAATGCGTGACATTTTCCCTTCACCTCCGCAAAATACATACCAATATTATACTGATAATAACAAAGTTCCTCTCCTTTAATCAACTTGAGAAGACGCTTTACTTCTCTAATGGAACAGGGACCTGTCCCCCACTGCTTTAAAGCGATGGGGGACAGGCCCCCGTTACGTTAATACATTAAAGTGTTATTAAATTAAGAAAAACCACGCTCACTAGGAACGTGGTATGTTTACTTCCTTATAATACTTAAGCTTTTGCTGCTTCATCAAATTCTGCTTTGATTTCTTCGCTAGGCTCTTTGTCTAGTAAACTGAATACCATAATCGCAATCCAAGCAAATACGAATCCTGGCACAATTTCGTATAGGTCAAATAATCCACCTGTTATTTTGCTCCAAACTACAACGGTTACAGCACCGACGATCATTCCTGCAAGAGCGCCTCTGCCTGTCATTCGCTTCCAGAATAATGCTAGAATGATAACTGGTCCAAAAGCTGCTCCGAATCCTGCCCAAGCATAACTTACTAATGATAATACAGAACTGTCTGGATTTCCTGCTAAAAGAATAGCAATTAGCGCAATTACGACTACTGCAGCACGACCGATCCATACTAGTTCTTTTTCACTTGCATCTTTGCGGAAGACTGCACGATAAATGTCTTCTGCAACAGCACTTGAAGAAACAAGTAACTGTGAATCAATTGTACTCATAATCGCTGCTAGAATTGCCGCAAGTAGAATACCTGACACCCACGGATTAAATAGTACATCCGCAAATTGGATAAACACTTGCTCTCCATCTGGTAACGAATTACCGGAGAAGTAAGCAATTCCGGCAAAACCTGTGAAGATCGCTCCAAATAACCCAAAGACCATCCAAGTCATTCCAATAAAACGCGCTTTTGGAACATCCTTCACTGATTTAATTGCCATAAAACGAGTTATGATATGTGGTTGCCCGAAGTAACCAAGCCCCCATGCTAAAAGCGAGATAATCCCGATTGCCGTCATTCCGGAGAATGCATCTAAGTACATAGGATCTAGTTCTCCTACTTGTCTTACCGTCTCACTATATCCACCAAGCTCCGTAAATGCAACAATTGGTACGATAATTAATGCTAGGAACATGAGAATACCTTGAATAAAATCTGTCCAACTTACTGCTAAAAATCCACCAAGGAAGGTGTAAGAAATAATAACAATTGCACCAATCCATAATGATTGTGAATAACTTAAACCAAATGATGCTTCAAACAGTTTAGCTCCCCCAACCATTCCTGAAGCTGTGTAAAAAGTAAAGAATAATAGAATAACTAATGCTGAGATTAAACGAAGTATTTTTTTATGATCGCGGAATCGATTTTCTAAGAAGTCTGGTATTGTAATAGAATCATTTGCTCGTTCTGTATAACTACGAAGTCTCTTTGCAACAAACTGCCAGTTTAAGTAAGCCCCGATTGTTAAACCGACTGCTAGCCATATCTGGTTCATTCCTCCTGAAGCATAAACTGCACCTGGTAAACCAAGTAATAACCAACTACTCATATCTGATGCACCTGCACTAAGTGCTGCAACACCTGGTCCTAAACGTCTTCCACCTAAAACATAGTCAGATAGATTACTAGTTAGCTTGTAGGCTGCAATACCTATTGCTAGCATCCCAATTAAATACACAATAAAAGTTATTAACGTTGCCGTGTCCATCTACTCTCTCCCCTCTTTTATATACGATACGGTTGATAATACAACAGTGGCTAACATTGGTACAAATAGCCAAAATAAAGTCCCTGCTGAAATCGACAAGCATATCACCTCCCCTATCATTCCTATGCACCTCTATGCACCCGTATTCATTACCCAGAATATTTAGGAAATAAACCGAAAGATGTGCACACTAATTAGACATTTAGATTTATCAAGGATTTCAGTATAACACACTAGTTTGTATAGGTCATTTTTCACAAGAGAAGTAAGTGAGTCTAAATGAATAAATATACATAGTTTTTCTATTTCTATAACCTTCAGACAGTATATAGGCTATAAGTATACATTCAAATTCATAAAATTAATGTTCGGATTTTGGTGAAAATGAGGAGTGTTCGGGGACAATTTGACTAGCAGTTTTAGGAAAAAAATACATAGAAAATTTTTAATTTTGATCAAGTTAAATTTTGTGAGCCTCTATCCAGAAATATGAGACAAAAAGGACATTATATGAGCCCTCCCATACAACTTATGAGCCAAAAAAACACAAATATGAGTCTTCACCCATTTTATGGAAGTAAAACAAAACAAAACAAAAAAACACAAATGCGACCTCGCTCATCCTAAATTTCGGAAGAAACGAGGTCGCCTAGACTATCTCAATATCCACTTTTTCCATCCTTTCTAAGTAATTCAAACAGAGAATCTAAATTTGTTCCCAGCATATGTACTATGCCTTCGCCTTTCTCTACACATTGGAATCACCTTTTCTAATAATATGTTGGGCTACTAGTATCTCTTTATTAAATCAAAGGCATCACCCTGTTCTAATTTTTTGCCATACTGTAAGCAACGTAATTCTTCACCTCACGCTTTAAATCAATCGCATCACTCTTTCTTGGAAGATAATTGTGGTAGATCCCCATGTACCATTTGTACATTTCGCCTTTCACTGCGTCATTGGAATCACGTCCTTTCTTCTTTTTCATTTATGGTTTACCATAGACTGTGTGCTTCATTTTGCATCACCCTTTCTGTTTGGCTTATTCATATACTATCTTATTATCTGTTTATTGTAAATATTCAAAATATTTAATTTTAGTCTACTACCACTTATATATCTCACTCAATCAACGAATATCTCCAATTTACTAACTTTTTTAGGCTTTTTAGTTTTCTTATTAAAAATAAAGAAAATTCGAGTGGTGCCAGGCACCACTCGAATTTTGTCGAAAAAGAGTACTGCTTCACAGTACTCTAAAATGTTCTGATCATAACTTGTCCAATTAACATAAAGATAATTGTGATGAGTAGCATTCTAGCTAAGCCTAATGGAATTTTCGGTAGTGCTGCCAATCCCACCTGCGTTCCGAGTGCAGATCCAATTGCAAGGGCAATCGCATAGTGCCAATCAACGAATCCTGTATGATAAAAAAGGATAAAGGCTCCTGCGCAGCTTCCGAAGTTCATTACTCTCGATAGCTGAGCTGCCTTCACATATGAAAATTGCTGGCGCATAAAGTGGATAATTCCAAATGTAGAAGACCCCGGACCAAAGCCACCATCGTAAATGGCAATAAAGAACGGAATGACTTTACTTAGTGGAGTTTGCTTCTTAGTGGATGCCGATTCTTTCGCATCTGAAACCCACTCTTTATTTTTAATCGTCACAAATAACGAAAAGATTAGGAGCACGAGTGCTGTAATATTCATCGTTTGCTCACTGACACTTGTGGTAATTAGTGCTCCGATGATTCCCCCGAAAAACGCTGAGGCTATGAGGGCGATGAGTCCTTTTATTGTAAACAATTTATTCTTGAGTAAATACAGAACACTTGTAAACGAAGCAACTCCTGAGGAAAATTTATTGGTTGCAATCCCTACTTGAATCGGAATTCCCATTAACATCATCGCAGGCAATGTAATGATGCCTCCACCTCCTGCTAATGTACCAATAAACGCCGAAATCAATCCCAATCCAACCAGCAACAAAAATGTTATCATACCTACCATCCTACTCTACTTTAAAATTCACTTTCTCATCATACTGGATAGTTCAGGATTTTTCCAATTTGCACCTCAGTCTCTATACTACTAAAATATGGTAACATAGAGTTATAAAGTTTAAAGGAGAAATAAGATGCTTACATTAAACGAACGGATCCAAGATATGCAAGAGTCTATTCAATTCTCAGGTACTGTTCTTGTAAAAAAACAAGAATCTATCATCTACGAATCTAGTTATGGGTATGCAAACCGATCTGAGCAAATAAAGAATCAGCCTGACACGCGTTTTGGAATTGCTTCTGGTTGTAAAGCATTTACGGCAGTTGCGATTGGTCAACTTGTTGAAAGAGGCCTCCTGACGTTTGACACACCACTTACTGAATGCCTTGACATAGAATTCCCACACTTTGATAAAGGTATTACTATTCATCATCTACTCACTCATACATCAGGAATTCCAGATTACTTTGATGAAGAAGTAATGACCGATTTCGAAGAGTTATGGATTCATAACCCGATGTATCATATTAGAAGATTAAAAGACTTTTTACCGTTATTTCAACATGAACACATGAAGTTCTCAGCTGGCGATCGATTCCACTACAATAATGCAGGATATATTATCCTCGGCCTAATTGTTGAACACGCTACGAATCTCGAGTTTACAAAGTATGTCGAAAAAAATATATTCCAAGCATCTGGAATGGTCAATTCAGGGTACTTTTCCTTTGATTGCTTGCCATCTAAAACTGCAACTGGGTATATTGACTACGAGGATGGCACATGGAAAACTAATATTTACTCACTGCCTGTAAAAGGAGGATCAGACGGAGGTGCATTTGTTACTTCGCTGGATATGACAAGGTTTTGGGAATCATTATTGACAGGTCGGTTAGTAAGTGAGGAAACAATAGCAAAAATGTTGAATCCACATGCAGCATCTAGTGAAGAAAGCTTTTATGGTTACGGTATTTGGATTCGTAAACACGAAGAGCGGATAGTAAAATACCATGTAATGGGCTACGATCCTGGTGTTAGCTTTCATTCTGCTTATTATCCGGAAATTTCTACAACTGCAAGTATTTGTTCGAACAAATCCTCTGGTGCATTTGATATGTTAAAAATAATTGAACAAGAACTAATTTAAAAATATTTAATATTTCAGGGTACAGGTGTCTCCTAGGCATACCACTTCTCATTTACAGAGGATGATGTACTGCTTCTGGGTGATTTTCCATCGATATCGTTCTTTAACATAGCAAAAAATCTCCTCTTCCTAGAGGAGATTTTTTCATACTTATAGCATTTCTGATGTTGTCTTTGCCTGCATGTGTAGAACCAAGTAGTCTGGTCCACCAGCTTTTGAGTCTGTACCTGACATGTTGAATCCACCGAATGGTTGATATCCAACGATAGCCCCTGTACATCCACGGTTGAAGTATAAGTTACCCACGTGGAAGTCTTCACGTGCTTTTTCAATGTTTGCACGGTTGTTCGTGATAACTGCACCTGTTAAGCCGTATTCCGTATTGTTTGCAATTTCGATGGCATGATCGAAGTCACGAGCCTTACTGAATGCCACAACTGGTCCGAAGATTTCCTCTTTCATTAGGCGAGCGTCTTCTGCTACATCAGCGAAGATTGTAGGCTTTACAAACCATCCGTTAGAGTCGTCTCCTTCTCCACCAGTCATTAACTTACCTTCTTGCTTTCCAATTTCAACATAGCTCATAACTTTATCGAATGCAGCCTGGTCGTTTACTGGTCCCATATACGTACCATAAACACTAGAATCACCAATTGTTAATTCGTTTGTTAATTCAACAGCACGAGCTAGCACTTGATCATATACATCTTCATGGATGACAGCACGAGAACATGCTGAACATTTTTGTCCAGAGAATCCAAATGCAGAAGTAACGATTGACTTGGCTGCTAATTCTAAATCAGCTTCCTTGTCAACAACGATTGTATCTTTACCGCCCATTTCAGCGATTACACGCTTCAACCAAATTTGGCCTTCACTTAATTTTGAAGCACGCTCATAAATACGTAGTCCTACGTCACGAGATCCTGTGAAGCTTATGAAACGAGTACGTGGGTGGTCAACTAGATAATCCCCAACTTCTGCTCCACTACCTGGAATGAAGTTTACAACACCTGCAGGAAGACCTGCTTCTTCTAGTACTTCCATGAATTTCGCCGCAACAACAGGAGTTGTGCTTGCAGGCTTTAATAATACAGTGTTACCAGAAACTAATGCTGCCGTTGTCATACCTGCCATGATCGCGAACGGGAAGTTCCATGGAGAGATAATAACACCAACACCTAGTGGTATGTAGTTAAAACGGTTATATTCAATCGGACGGCTTTCCACAGGAATACCATCTTTTAATTTTAACATTTGACGGCCGTAGTACTCTAAGAAGTCAATAGCTTCTGCACATTCTACGTCAGCTTCCATCCATGACTTACCTGCTTCTTTCACCAAGATCGCAGAGAACTCATGCTTACGACGACGAATAATTGCAGCTGATTTGAACAGAATATCAGCACGTACTTCTGGCTTTACTTTACGCCATGTTTTGAATGTTTCATCCGCTACTTGCATAGCTTTTTCAGCTAGCTCTTGCGTAGCTTTTGAAACAGTACCAATTACTTGCTTATGATTTGCTGGATTCACCGATACAATTTTACCTTCAGTCGAGATACGCTCCCCACCAATGATTAAATCGTAATCTTGTCCTAAATATGACTCAACAGTTGCAAGACCAGCTTCAAAAGCCTTCTTGTTTGCTTCTACTGAGAAATCTGTAAATGGTTCATGTTTGTAAGGTACTACCATGGATTCCTACCCCCTAAAGTTAATCATTAGCTTTCAAAAACTTTTCTATATAGAAAAGCGTTTTCATCCTACTCCCCTATTCTAACTGAGTGCTTCTATTCTTTCAAACCTTTCAGGGCAAAAAGTTATTGATAAATATGAACATATGGTTCTTCCATATCTACTTCTCTTACAATTAATGCTTCTGGTCCATCAATAGACGAAATATAGCATTTAACGGTAAAGTAATTAGGAAAATGCTCCATTACAAGCCCGGTTACGTATTGTGTAAATCCGACCACTTCTGCCTTACCATAAAACTGCATCGGAATTTCAATCGTTAACTCTGTTAACTGTTCATCCCGGTAATATCCCCGTCCAATGACCCCAGTATAGTTCGGGAAATAATCATCAATGTCTGCTTTAAAATTCAGCATTCTCGTATTGTCATCACGATAGTCTTTTTGTGCATCTTTACCCGGTAATAAATAGTAGGCTTCCTTCACGACATTCCACTTATCAATGGTGTTGTTCTTGCCCTTTACTTCTGTATAAGCGAAAAAGCTTCCTGGAACGACTGACTGCTTCTCCTCCAGCATAAATAGTCCAATCACAACAGGAACATTTTCTAACCCTTCAATCGAACGGATTCGCTTCAATACTTCAGCTGCAAGTTCTTTCCCTTGCTGTTCAATTTTCGCCTCAGGAATGGCGTACTCTCTCGGATACCCATCTTCTTGTTCATAATAGTGAACAGAATTTAAGGCAAGCCCGATTGATATTCCACTTAACTCTGCTTTACCTTCTGAATCTTTTTTTAGGTAATTTTGTTCCATAATGTGAGATAAATAAATCGGTGCAGATTCATTATTATCCTTGGCCGTACCTCCAGACACTTTAACTGGATTTAATCCTAAGTTTTTTACTTCTTTCTTCTTTCCCTTTTGGTCCGCAAGTTCTTTTTCTATATCAGCATCTGATTTTTTTCTCTGTAACCAGCTGCTAACCGTTTCCCCATCTAAATACTGTCCATCCTGATATAAATAATCATCAGATGGAAATGTACTTTGTGAAAGACGCATTAACCCTGTTTCAAATTCATCAATATCGAGGCGGTTGTAAATCCCACTTACAACTCTCCCTCTCGCCTCACTTGCATTAAAAGGTAAAACAGTTCGATAATATTGATCCGAAATTTTATATTTAGGAACGATTGCTGTTTCCTGTGAATTTTCGGTTTCTTGAACAAGCTCTTCGTCCTTTTCAAATTGAGGCACACACCCACTTAATACGAGTACTGCTCCAATGATAAATGCCCCTAGTCTCCTCATCCCAGTCACCCCTTACTTGTTTAACTCTTCGACTAATCTTGCCTCATCCCAGATTTCCACACCGTGCTTCTGAGCTGCCTCCAGCTTTGACCCTGCAGCTTCACCTGCGATAAGCAAATCGGTTTTCTTACTCACACTTCCAGACACCTTACCACCGAGGAGCTCTATTTTTTCCTTAGCTTCATTGCGGGATAAAATTTCAAGCTTCCCTGTAAGAACAACTGTCTTTCCTGCAAAATAAGAGTCTATGTCTTCTACATTGACTAATTTAGGTCCGTTATAGGACGTATTTACACCTAGCTCACGTAATTCGGAAATCAGTTTTTGCACATCCGGGTTATCAAAATACGTTGCAACCGATTCAGCCATTTTATCACCAATTTCATTAATTGCGACAAGCTCTTCAACCTTAGCTTCCTGTAGTCGTTCAATTGTCTCAAACTGCTGCGCTAATGTCTTTGCTGCCTTTGCCCCAACGTGCCTAATCCCTAGACCAAATAGCAATTTTTCAAGTGAATTAGATTTAGATGCCTGAATGGAGTTCACTAAATTTGTTGCTGATTTATCACCCATTCTCTCTAACTGAACGAGTTGGTCCTTCTCTAGGCGATAAATGTCTGCTACGTCTGAAATTAACTTTTCTTCAAATAGCTGACTAATAACACGTTCTCCAAGCCCATCAATGTTCATGGCATCACGAGAGACAAAGTGAATGAGTCCTTCACGAATTTGAGCAGGACACATCGGATTAATACAACGAAGTGCCACTTCACCCTCAAGTCTCACTAGTTCGCTTTCACATTCCGGACAATGCGTAGGCATCGCAAATTCCACTTCTTCGCCTGTTCTGCGCTCTGTTAATACACCGACAACTTCTGGGATAATATCACCGGCTTTTTTGACGATAACGGTATCACCTAGTTTTATGTCTTTTTCTCGAATTAAATCTTCATTATGTAATGACGCTCTTTTTACAACCGTGCCCGCTACTCGTACTGGTTCTAGTATGGCTGTTGGAGTGACGACACCTGTTCTTCCAACACTTAGCTCGATATCAATTAGCTTTGTTATCACTTCTTCAGCAGGGAACTTATAGGCTATGGCCCATCTAGGACTTTTCGCTGTGAATCCTAGTTCATCTTGCTGTTCGAGAGAATCGACCTTAATCACGATTCCATCAATCTCGTACGCTAGATTAGGACGTTTTTCTTGCCATTTTTGAACGTAGTTGATCACATCTTCAATGCTTGCACATTTTTCACGTTCTGGGTTTGTTTTAAATCCTAGCTCATGAAGTAAGTCCAACCCTTGGCTATGAGAAGTTACCCCTGTAGAACCAACGTTACCAATTCCATACACGAAAATATCTAAGTTGCGTTTTGCCGCAAGCTTTGGATCCAATTGGCGAAGTGAGCCTGCCGCAACATTTCGTGGATTTGCAAAGAGCTCTTCTCCTGCTGCCTTCTTCTGTTCATTTAAAGCATCAAAGGATTTTTTCGGCATATACGCCTCACCGCGTACCTCTAATGAGAAGGGCTTCGTTAATCGTAATGGGATGGAACGAATAGTCTTTAAATTTTGTGTGATGTCCTCACCGATCGAACCGTCTCCACGGGTAGCTCCCTGAACAAATAAACCGTCTTCATAACGCAGGGAAACAGCTAAACCGTCAATCTTCAGCTCACATACGTAGGAAACCTGATCACCTACACCCTGCCTAACTTTCCGATCAAAGTCCCGTAAGTCATCATCATTAAAGGCATTCCCTAAACTTAACATCGCTGTTCGATGCTCTACCTTTTCAAAAACAGACAACGCTGCTCCACCTACACGCTGAGAAGGAGAGTCGTCTGTTAGTAAATGAGGGTTTTCTGCTTCTAAACGAATCAACTCATGTAACGTTTGGTCATATTCACTATCCGGTACTGTTGGCTTATCCAGCACATGGTATTCATAGTTCCATTTATTTAAAAGGTCTCGAAGCTCTTCAATTCTCTCATGCAATTGTTCAGACATCGTTTCATCTCCCTTTTATGTACTTCATCACTTTAAAGCATTGGGGGACAGACCCCCATTGCTTTAAAGTGGTAAAGAGGTATTACACCTTTTCAATTGGAGCGAATTTTGCTAGTAATCTCTTGATACCGATTGGACTTGGGAATGCGATGTCTAGTTCCTTCGCTTCTCCCTCTCCCTTTACGCTTACTACCGTTCCGACTCCCCACTTTTTATGCTCTGCCTTGTCACCGACGCTCCAGCCAATCGACTCTCCTCCTGTAGTTTTCGCTACCGGGCGCATAACCGGTTGGCGTCTTTCTGCTGGACGGGAGAAGCTCCCCGTACCCGCATTAGAGCCCCTGAATGGTGATTTCTTTTCTTCTTCCTCATTTGCTAATTCTAATAAATCAACAGGAATTTCAGAAATAAAACGAGAGACCGGGTTTATATTCGTACGGCCAAATAACGTACGCATTTGGGCATTTGTAATATATAAATTCTGCTCTGCACGTGTTATTCCTACATAAGCTAATCGACGTTCTTCTTCCATTTCTTCTTCATCAAATAATGAACGGCTGTGAGGGAAGACACCTTCCTCCATCCCCATTAGGAATACAACAGGGAATTCTAGTCCTTTTGCTGCATGCAGTGTCATCAAAATGACGTTACCTTGATCTTTGTCCTCATCTTCGTCAAGCTTATCAATATCAGCAACTAAAGCTAAATCTGTTAAAAACGCAATTAAACTTTTATCCTCTGTATTTTCTTCGAAGTTCTTCGTTACAGATAAAAATTCATCTAAGTTTTCTAAACGTGCTTCTGCTTCAATGGTTTTCTCATTCTTCAACATGTCACGGTAGCCTGTTTTTTGTAATACTTCTTCTACCAATTCTGTTACAGATAAAAACTCCTGCATGTTCACCCAGTTTCGTAGTTGGTCACGAAATTCAACTAAAGCCTTTGTCACCTTGCCGCTCAATCCAATTAACTCTACCATCTGAAGCGCTTCATAAATGGACATATCGTGCAGCGCTGCATAGTTTGCAATTTTATCTAACGTCGTTGCACCAATTCCACGCTTCGGAACATTAATAATACGCTCTAGACTAATATCGTCATTTGGGTTCGCAATTAGACGTAAGTACGCAAGGATATCTTTAATTTCTTTACGATCATAGAACTTTGTTCCGCCCACAATGTTATAGGAGATGTTTGATTTTAACAGCACTTCCTCCATGACACGGGACTGAGCATTTGTTCGATAAAGAATAGCAAAATCATTTGCCGTTCTCTGTCCTGAGTTTAAGAGTTGCTTTATAATACCGGCTACATAATAACACTCATCTTGCTCAGTAGATCCACGGTAATACACAATCTTATTTCCTTCATCATTTTCAGTCCATAGCTTTTTCGGTTTACGGTTCCCGTTCTTCTCGATAACTTCATTAGCCGCCTGCAAGATTCGTTTCGTTGAGCGATAGTTTTGCTCTAGTAAAATAACTCTTGCTCTTGGGTAGTCTTTCTCAAAAGATAAGATATTACTAATATCTGCTCCACGCCAACGATAAATTGATTGATCCGAGTCACCAACTACACATAGATTTTGAAAACGACTTGCTAACTGCTTGACTAGCATGTACTGTGCTCTGTTCGTATCCTGGTACTCATCCACGTGAATGTACTGAAACTTACGTTGGTAATATTCCAATACTTCTGGAACACGCATGAATAACGTAATCGTAATCATGATTAGGTCATCAAAGTCCAAAGCCATGTTTTTGCGGAGTCTTTTTTGATAATCTTCATATACACTCGAAACAATACTTTCATACGGACCAGCTGCCGTTTTGGCATACTCATCTGGTGTGATCAGCTCATTTTTCGCACTGCTAATACTACCTAGTATACTTCTAGCTTCAAATTTCTTTGTATCAATATTTCGATCTTTCATCACATTTTTTATCACTGATAACTGGTCAGTAGTATCTAAGATGGTAAAGTTTCTGCTATATCCCAGGCGATCAATGTCACGACGAAGAATTCGTACACACATAGAGTGAAAGGTCGATATCCATATATCCTCTGCTGCTCCACCGACAATTTTGGATACACGGTCCTTCATTTCACGAGCTGCTTTATTCGTAAAGGTAATTGCCAAAATATTCCATGGTGCAACTTCCTTTTCAGCCATTAAATAGGCTATTCTGTGTGTTAACACTCTTGTCTTACCACTACCCGCTCCTGCCATAATCAGTAATGGCCCGTCTGTCGCCTTAACCGCTTCTTGCTGCTCAGGATTCAACCCGGCTAAAAGTTTATTTGATAAGTATTGCATATCTCCACCGCCCTACATTTATATAAAAGTAATATCATCGAACACTCGTTCTACTATCATACAAAACTATTTACGAGAAATCTACCCTATCTCTTTCACTGCTTTTACAGTTTTGATAGCATCTGTTACATTTTCATATAGTAAATTACCCACCACCACAGTGTGAGAAGCATTTGCCATTTCCTTTGCCTGTTCTACGGTTTTAATTCCGCCACCATAAAACAACCTGGAATGCTCGAGCTCATTTCTTACTTTTTTCACTAACTGTGGGTTTCCATATGTCCCGCTATATTCTAAATAAAAAATCGGTAATCGGAACAGCTTGTCTGCCATTCTAGCATACGCAATCACTTCATCATCTGTTAAATTAGTATTCGCGTCTGATAATTTAGCAACCTTTGAATCAGGGTTTAATACACAGTACCCTTCTGCAAGTATTTCATCGAAATTCATGATATCTCCGAACTCAACTAGGGCTTCATGCTGAAGTCCTACAATCCACTTTCGCTTTTCACTATTTAATACAGATGGTACAAAATAAAAATCAAATCCAGGTGTGATCGAATCAATAGTTGACACTTCTAACGCACACGGTACTGAATAACGTCGTACTCGAACTAACATATTTAATACGTTATCTTCTGTAATACCGTCACTGCCACCTACAATAATTGCATCGGTTCCAGATTCACAGATGAGTTCTAATTCTTCATCACGAATCTCCTTATTTGGATCTAATTTAAATACATGTTTCCACTCTTTCATATCGTACATTGAGATTTCCTCCAAGTTTCATATCCATTAGACCATTATAACAAATTGAACCTAAAAACTCCCTTCTATATGACGGGAATTTACTGGGAATTTTATTTATCATTTTTCCAAAAAAAGACACCCTAACACGTAAACATATTTGTCTACATTAGGGTGTCTTAGCTAACTGATACTGCAAATACATCAATACTATTCTTTTGACTTCTTCAATACCCCATCACGATCAATTGACAGCGGCGGTTGTTCCAGCCACCCATGTTCAATCGATAACCTGGCTCCTTTTTGTGCATATTTTCCAATTTGAGCACTTAATTTCCCATACATTACCCCCAGATCCAAACGCTGACTAGCTGACATACTGAGACCATAGTTCCCAATACCTGCAGCAGTTGCCAACCCACCATGGTATAGCATTAACCTATCAGAAAAAGCAGGCTTGGTAGCATCTGTTACTTCTGGGTTCCAAGCTGGAGGAATCGAGAGCGAATCCTTGGCTAAAATTTTTGTAAACGTCTCAATATGATTTGTTGCAATATCCAATCCATCTTTAAAATATCTCTTTAGCTTTTTCTCCTCAGCTGTTTGACTAAAAGCAGTCATCAATGCTGAGCCTAATAAGTTTGTCTCAATGTTCATGAAAATGTTTGTAATCTCAATAGAGGAAAGTGGACGCTCCTGCCCAAGCCACTCAACTAAAAATTCTTTATTAGTAACAAAGTCAACTTTTGTTGGAATCGGCACCTGAGGAGGACGTTGTGCTAATCCTTTTTCAAGCATTACATTTGTCGTTTTATTAAATAATTCTGTATCCTCATGAATGGCATGCATGAAATAGCGTCTAACATCCTCACGAAGTGACAGAGAAAAGGCTAACGTATAATTTGCCATGGCTCCCCGTAATGCTTGTTGCAGGTAATACGTGTAAAATTTATCCGAAAATAACCGTGGAGCATCCAAATATACATCTTCTGGTCCGAATCCCTTTGGAACAGGGAACTCCACAGTTTGAAGTAACTCACTTGCCTGCTCAATATGTTTCTCTGCCAAAGTCAATCCCTGTTTAATAAGATTTTCTATATCCGGGTCATCAACGTGTTGTAAGAAATGTTTAAACACGCAAATGATTAATGTATCACCTATGTAATTTTCCCATAATAATGACATCTCAGAAGTTGATAAGGTCACACTTTTATGTGATATTTCCAATTTGTTCCCCACCTTTAGGTCACTTTTATTGTTATTGTTACCTATTTCAGAGATTTTATTGTAGCGATGATAAGAAAAAAGACAGTACTAGACTGTCTTCTTGTAAGGCTGTTTTCGTAAAGATTTTCACCTTAGTATCTAGATACTTCTATACATCAAGAGAGTTGCTAATCCACCTTTTTTTGCTTCTAAAACTAGTTGTACACACAGAATAAGTGTACGAAAAGCAACAACGTTTTAGTAAAAAGCCTTTTCTAAATGATTTTATATTGAGGATCCACCATTTGCCCTTTTATCCACTCATCAATTTTCGCAACTGAAACTTCACTTAACTGCAACAGCGTATGCTCCATATGTCCAGAGGTTCGGTTATAAAAAGGAGCTGTAATAGTATGTAGCAGCCAATCCTTATAATGTGCAGTAAAGATGATATCTGACTCCCGAATTGAAAAGTGCACTCGTTTAATAATAGGGTAGTTATCCCAGACGATTCCCTCTACCTTTCTAAATGCAAAAGGCATAACCTCCCATTTCTTCACCTTAAGCTGCTCTTCAATATATCTCTTTTCCTCTTCGTTAATAATTAAACTAAACACTTTATTCGTTAGGAAAATAGAGATTTCAGACAAACTTTGATTTTCGAAGGAAAAGTAAATCTCTTGATTTTGAGCGACGCTGTTGGAAATAAACATTCCACCTTCTGCATCATACTCAATCACCTTCTGAACTTTCACATATCGATTTTCCATGTGTTATCCCCAATTCCCATAAAAATTTACTATCTAACAGTATGAAACGAAACTTGTGTACTTAATCACATTACTTTTATACAAAATTCGACCTGTGCGCGGCACCGTGTCGAACTGTGGTGCTTAAGATTCGTTAGTTTTGGCAGCGTGTTATATATAAATAGTAAAAAAGTTGACTCCTTTTACGAGAAGGTGTGGCATATATTCGGCGAATGTATTTGTATATTAACGACTTCTTTCTAATTCGGCGATACTGAAGCAGGATTCGGCGAAATTTCATTGTAATTCGACGAAATCCACAACGGATTCGACGATTTCGCCTTACAATTCGGCAACTCTACTTACATTTCAACGAAATTCCCCTCTTTCCGACGAACCTGACTATGATGTGGTCATTTCACAATTCCCTGCCCCAACAAAAAAAACCAGCAATTATGCTGGTTTCTTCCTTACTTATTCTCTGTTTTCTGCAAACGATCTAATGTCATTTGGTAAGCATCGTTTCCGTAGTTTAAGCAGCGTTTTACTCTTGAGATTGTCGCTGTGCTTGCACCTGTTTCAGATTCAATTTTATGATAGGTTAACCCCTCACGAAGCATTCTTGCAACTTCCAAACGCTGAGCTAACGACTGTATTTCGTTCACTGTACACAAGTCATCAAAAAAACGATAACATTCTTCAATATCATTTAAAGACAATATTGCTTCAAATAATTGATCTAGCTCTTTGCCTCGTAATTTATCTATTTGCATATGAGTTCTCCTCTATCTTCTAATTTGTAGTGGGCTGTGATACTTTAGATAACGTCGGTACGATGTTAATCCATGTTCGACCAGGAACTAGCTTCACGGCTGCTCCATTTACATATGGAAGGATGCGTCCATCAACATTTTTCCATTCAACTTCCTTCATTTTCCCCTTTTGAAGCAAGTACGCATTTCCACCCGAAGTTAAATCAATATCATTTCTTCCCGCTTCATCTATAACCTTATGAGTCGTCTCAACGATGAACAAATTATCTATGGAGACAGGCTCTTTCGTATCAAGGTCTTCTGTAATCGCACCCATACTGTAACGATAATATGTTTGTTCAACTTCATCATACAAATATTCGGCCGTTGCATAATCCTTACTGGAGTACGCAATTTTAACAGATTTCCCGTCAACACCTTCAATACTCTCCAGTTCATCTTCTGTTAAAAATGGAAGTGGAGCAACATCGTGAGTTGTTGCAATATCATTCATTTCAGCACCTTTTACAATGTTCTCATATGTAATATATGAATTGTGTGGTGGTTTTCTGAAATCAGCACGTTCAAAGAGTTTTCCGTCATATTCCATTCCATTAATGTTGTCTACTACATTTGCATCCAGCATTTCTTTAGCATCTGGGCTATAACCATGTGCAATATAAAATGCATCATACCCTTTGCTCAGCTTAATATAGTATTCCCGTGAGCTCCTGACAGGCCCAATTTTCTCTGGAACCTGGCTTTGAAAAATTGCTAGAAAACGTGTTACATCACCTTCTGCTAATACTTCATACACAATATCAGATTTATGTAGGCCTGATTGCGGGCGAGCTTTTGGATGATTGTTCACCATTACAGCCACTGTCCGTCTATTAATATCTTCATTTGTCTCGATTCCTGTTAGTGGGTAATTCGCTTCAAACTTTTCCGCTTCTACTGTTTCTTCTACTACCTTATCTTCCTCTTCAGGCTCTGAAACTACAGGCTCCGTATTTTCCTTTGAGCAGCCAACAATGAGAATTAGTAGTGCAACGAGTAGAGTAGATAAGAGACTTCGCTTCATTATTACACAACCTTTGCTTCGAAATTTACTTCTATAATTAGTGTTAGTTTTACAAAAAGTGCTTATGAATACTCTTATAGTTTAACGCATTATTGCGGGAAAGAGTACAGTTTTATTCATCACATCATAGATTCCAACTGGTGTAATACGGATATAAGGCAGATGTGTAGATGATAAAAACAGTAATGTATAGACAGGATCTAGGAAAGGATACCCTTTTTCAATCATAATTTCTTTGTATTCCTTTTCTTTTACAATCAGCTCTTCTAGTGGAAGCTTAGACATACGTCCTCCTAATGGAAGCGCGAGTTCAAATATAATCTCACCATTATGGGAGAGAACAATTCCTCCTCCAATTTCCTTCATTCGGTTAAACGCAAGAATCATGTCCTTTTTCCGTTTTCCAATAACAATGTAATCTCCCGTATTGGAATATGAGCTTGCAAGCCCATGTAGCTTTGTAGCAAAGCCTTTTAGCATTGTGTTAATTCGCCATTTTCCATCCTTATCGAGCAGTAGCAAGAAGTTTTCATCGTGCTCTTCAGACAAAGTTTCTACTGAAGGGTCTACATTTACCGAATACGGCTTCATAATTACGGCATTCTCCATTTTCATTCCAAGTGCCATCGAAAATTGGAGATCATCTTGTGTTAATTCCCAATCGACCTCTAGTGGGTTTAATCCACTATTTCCCCATGAGAATGGCGCATTTTCATACATTGCCTTTCCATCACGCTTTAGCCATTTCCCCTTTGCTAAAACACTGACAGGTGTTGGGTTTTCTTTCGATGATAAAAAATTAATGTTTGCAAGTCTACCTGTTGCTATTTGACCTAAAATTCCATCAAGACGAAAATGCCTTGCCGCATTGTAAGAACCCATGTGATACGCATCAATAATTGGTATACCACTTTCGATGGCCATCTTGATCATCACATCTACGAAACCTTGCTCATGAAACGAAGGAGTGGACCCATCTGTTGTAAGCAGTAACGAATCATAGCTTTGCAGGTTCAGCGCCTTCAGTTCTTCCAATAACAAAGGCAAATCCGGGCGAATCGAAGAATACCTTAAGGCCACTGTATATCCATGTAATAATCGGTAGTATATATCTTTTCCAGAAAGTGATTCATGATCTGAATCAGCACCTAAAAGCTTTAATTTTACCAACGTCTTTTCAGATGCCCCTGGAAAGTGCCCCTCTATCAGCTTATTTTTCCTTTTGGCTTCTTGTATAAAGTGGAGCATCATATCATCGCCGGCAAGTAGCTTTGGCCAACCTGTTAATTCCCCGCCTTGAATAACATCATCTCGCTCTAGCCATTCATTAATATTTTTAATGGAAAATAACTCTTCTTCATTTGTCATTTGTGACTGAGAATCAAAACGACTCCACCAAAACAAGGATTGAGGTAGTTTTTTCATATCATCCATTAAAGAAAACGCTTTCTTTTTAGGTAATTGTAAAAATAAGACAAGGTTATCATTGACTAATGTAGTTGTACCATATTGGGATGCATATTGAGCTAGTGAGTGGGGATTATATAATTGAAATGGATGTGCATGTGGTTCTATATAACCTGGTACTAGGAACAAATTTGTACAATCAATTTGTTCACTGTTTACATCCTTTGCGGGCAGTTGTTCACCAATGTACACAATCCGGTCCTCATGTATCCAGATATTTGCTGTGATCCATTGTCTAAATCCGGAATGTAAAAAGGTGGCATTTTTCAATACCATCTGGGGTGAACGCTTTCCATCTATGATGTCTACAGCCTTTCGTAATTGCAGACTTCTCCAGCGGTATTTTGATTCAGACATCCACGTTCCTCCGTTCATCATTCTTTTACTTATCCTACCATAATTAGTAGGGTAACGCATTAAAGAATTTAGAAAATTTGTAAAAACTGAGGTGACGATTATGAGACCCAATATCGGGATAATAAATGCTTTAGTTAGAATTATATGTGGATTTACGTTACTTGCTGTCGCAACTGCAAAGCTATCCAGACGTAACCCACGTGAAAGTTATCTGGTTCTTGCGGTTCTTGCGGCCATGAAAATCGGTGAAGGGATCGTTCGGTTTTGTCCGTTGACACACCTTTACAATGAGTATAAAGATGAGCATAAACATGAAGAACACGATACAGTAATCAATCCAACGTAAGAAAATATCCCCCTTGCTTCTAACAAGGGGGTACTAAATTTAAGGAGCTGATTTGTATGTTTTGGGAATATGTTCTGGATATGTCATTCGTACTTGCTACTGCTATTGGTGGTATTATCGCAATTGCATTTGTTTACATTAAACGGAAGCGTGTACGATAGCCTTTGAGGCAATATCCCTTCTATAAAATAGGGAATTCGATTGAACATGCTTTAATTCTTCATAGACCACTTTCTGTGCTTGTTGAATAGAGTCACCCGAGGAGACTAAGAGCAGTACACGGCCTCCATCGGTTACAATATCTCCATTCATTAAAGCTGTACCCGCATGGAAAACTTGAGCATTTACAATTTTATTTAAGCCTTCTAACTTCATACCTTTTTCATAGGAATTAGGATATCCTTTAGAAGCGACAACTACCCCAACAACCGCTTTTTCTGACCAAACTAGATTCGGTTCTTTCCCTGATAGTAAATCCAACATCACTTGTACTAAGTCACTTTCCAGCCTTGAAAGCACGACCTGCGTTTCTGGATCGCCAAATCGTGCATTAAATTCAATTACCTTAGGCCCCTCAGTGGTGAGCATTAATCCTGCATATAGAACTCCATGAAACGGAGTCCCATCCTCCATCATTCCTTCCACTGTTGGACGAAGAATGGTTTTCACAGCTTCCTGCAATGCGGCATCTGAGATTTGAGGGACCGGAGAATAAGCACCCATACCACCGGTGTTTGGACCTGCATCCCCATCGTAGGCACGCTTATGATCTTGTGCAATCACCATCGGATAAATTTTATCATCATGAACAAATGACATAAGTGAAAACTCTTCACCTTCTAAATACTCTTCAATCACAACTTGTCTGCTGGCATCTCCGAAGGAACCGTCCACCAACATCATTTCGATTGCATCTAATGCTTCTTTTAACGTCATTGCCACAATAACACCTTTACCAGCAGCTAGGCCATCCGCTTTAATCACGATTGGAGCACCTACTTTTTCAACATAGGCTCTTGCATCTTCATAACTGGTGAATGTCTCATAAGCAGCTGTTGGTATATGATATTTTTTCATCAAATTTTTCGCAAACCCTTTACTTCCTTCAATCCTAGCTGCCGCTTTTTGCGGTCCGAAAATCGGGAGGTTTTCAGCCCTGAATTCATCCACAATCCCATTTACTAACGGTCCTTCTGGGCCAACGATAGTTAATTGTATGTTCATTCTCTTTGCAAACTGAATTAAAGCTGTATGGTCATGCTCTTCAATTGAGACAAGCGTTGCCACATCTGCCATCCCTGGATTACCAGGTGCCACAAATACTTCCTTCACAAGAGGACTTTGTGAAGCCTTCCATGCCAAGGTATGTTCACGTCCTCCTCGTCCAATCACGAGTACTTTCATTACCATGACCTCCTAGTGTTTGAAATGACGAATGCCTGTGAATACCATCGTAATGTCATATTCATCAGCCTTTTTTATCGAATCTTCATCACGAATGGAACCACCTGGCTGAATGATTGCAGTTACCCCTGCCTTTGCAGCTGCCTCTACCGTGTCATCCATTGGAAAGAAGGCATCAGATCCCATGGCAGATCCTTCTGCCTTAACACCTGCTTGCTCAATCGCAATGTTTGCTGAACCGACACGATTCATTTGACCAGCCCCAATTCCAATAGTCATACCATCCTTCGCTAACACAATCGCATTCGACTTCACATGTTTCACTACTTGCCAAGCTAGCTTTAAATTCTCCCATTCCTTTTCTGATGGTTCACGTTTTGTTGGAATGGTGATAACAGCATCATCAAAGGATAAATAATCACTTTCCTGAACTAGTAATCCCCCACTAACTGTTGTGTACCTTTCTTCATTGTTTTGACGATTTTCACTAGTAATTTGGAGAAGTCGCAAATTTTTCTTTGAAGAAAGTATGGTAAGTGCCTCTTCTGAAAAGGCTGGTGCAATAATAATTTCAAGAAATATTTCCTTTAACTTTATCGCTGTACTCGCATCGATTTCACGGTTAGCAGCTACGATACCGCCAAAGATAGAGACAGGATCTGCATCGTATGCTTTATCAAAAGCTGACTCTATTGTTTCACCTACTCCTACTCCGCATGGATTCATATGCTTAACAGCAACGACAGCTGGTTCATGGAATTCCTTTACGATGGAAAGGGCTGCATCTGCATCATTAATGTTGTTATAGGAAAGCTCTTTTCCCTGTAATTGACGGGCAGCAGCAATAGTTCCCTTGTCAATTAGAGGCTTTTGATAAAATGCTGCTTTTTGATGAGGATTTTCCCCATAACGCAAATCTTGTTTTTTCTCATATGTAACGGTTATAGATTCTGGTCGTTCCTCACCTACTTGTTGTGTTAAATAGTCCGCAATCAGAGCATCATATGCTGCTGTATGACGGAACACCTTAGCAGCGAGACGTTGGTTTGTTTCATAGGAAATGGTGCTCTCTTTTTCCAGTTCTGATAAAACCGTTTCATAATCTGACGGATCTACCACAACGGTAACGAATTTGTGATTTTTCGCTGCTGATCTCAGCATAGAAGGACCACCGATATCAATGTTTTCGATCGCCTCTTCATAGGAAACGTCTGCTTTTTGAATCGTTTGTTTGAATGGGTATAAGTTTACGACAACTAAGTCTATTGGCTGGATATTATGTTGAGTCATGGTTTGAACATGCTCGTCGTTATCGCGAAGTCCTAATAAACCTCCGTGAATCATCGGGTGAAGGGTTTTAACACGACCATCCATCATTTCCGGGAAATTTGTCACTTCTGATATTCCGATAACCTTTATTCCATTTTCCTCAAGTAGTTTGTGAGTTCCACCTGTTGAAATGATTTCTACTCCATGTTCTGCTAGTTTTTGTACGAATGGAAGAAGTCCTTCCTTGTTCGATACACTAATTAATGCACGTTTGATTGTCACAAATGATGCCCCCTTGTTACTAATGCTTGAATCGTTTTTGGATACAATACATGCTCAATACATTGTATCTTATTTTGCAAGCTCTCGTATGTATCCTGATCTTCTATTCGAATGGATTCCTGATCAATAATTGGGCCAGTATCCATTCCTTCATCAACAAAATGAACCGTTACTCCCGTAATCTTTACCTTTGCTTGGAATGCTTGCTGTATTGCATTTTTCCCTGGAAAAGCAGGCAGCAACGATGGATGAATGTTGATGATCCTGCCTTCATATGCATGAAGCAATGTTTCACCAATTAATCGCATATAACCTGCTAGGATTACCCACTCTATTTCGTATTGTTTTAATTGAGTCAAAATTGCTTGTTCGTATTCTATTTTCGAAGGAAATTCTTTTAGTGTGAGTACGATGGCAGGGATCCCTTCTGCTTTTGCCCGTTCAATCACTCTTGCCTCTTTTTTATCACATATGAGTACTTTTACCGTTGCTGATAGACTGCCACTCTTTGTCGAGTCAACGATAGATTGAAAATTTGTTCCTGAACCTGATGCAAACACAGCAAGTGAAATCATGTTAAGGCTCCTCCACCAAATGTTACACCTGTTCCACTTTTCACACGGCCGATGATATAAGCCTTTTCCCCTTGCGTTTCTAATTCTTTAATGATGTTCACCAGGTCTTCTTCTGCCACGGCAAGCACCATCCCAATTCCCATATTAAAGATGTTGAACATTTCTTCTTGCTTTAACGTGCTTTCACGTTGAAGAATCGTGAAGATGCTCGGTATAGGCCATGAACCATGGTCAATCTCGGCACCGCAGCCGTTTGGGAGCATTCTAGGGATATTTTCAATAAAGCCACCACCTGTAATATGAGCCATACCTTTTATTTTGTATGTGTTAAGTACATGTAAAATTGGCTTTACATAGATTTTTGTTGGCTTTAGAAGTTCCTCACCTAATGATGTATCAAGCCCTTCGACACGGTCAGTTACAGAATAACCAGCTTTTTCAAGAAGAATTTTACGTACCAAGGAGAACCCGTTACTATGGAGACCATTTGAGGCTAGACCAATCAAGCAGTCACCAGGTTTGATTGTTTCACCCGTTATAATGTTTGATTTTTCAACCGCACCTACTGCAAATCCTGCTAAGTCGTATTCATCTTCATCATACATGCCTGGCATTTCAGCTGTTTCTCCACCAACAAGTGCACAGCCTGCCTGAACGCAGCCTTCTGATATACCATTAACGATGTCTTCAATCTTCTCTGGCTTTGCCTTTCCACATGCAATGTAATCTAGGAAGAATAACGGCTCAGCTCCTTGTACGACAATATCATTGACGCACATAGCTACCGCATCAATGCCGATTGTGTCATGCTGATCCATCATAAAGGCTAACATCAACTTCGTACCAACACCATCCGTCCCTGAAACAAGCACCGGCTCCTTCAAGTTCAAGCTGGACAGATCAAACATCCCACCAAAGCCGCCAATACTACTCAGTACACCATTGCGCTTCGTTCGATCGACATGCTTCTTCATTCTCGCAACCGCTTCATATCCTGCTTCAATATCAACACCAGCATCTCTATACGAAATTGACATCTTCCAAACTCCCCTTCACTTCACTTTAGTACCTTAAATGAACGGGGGCCAGGCCCCCATTCCTTTAAAGAGTTAAATTATTACTGTCATTGCCCTAGCATTTTAAGTATGGGTGCACAGTATCCGGATAGATTTCAGTTGGATATTTCCCTGTAAAGCAAGCCATACATTGTCCTTTATTTTCATCTGTATCCGGGCGGCCGATTGCGTTTAACATTCCTTCGTTGCTTAAGAATGAAAGGGAATCAGCCCCGATGATTTCTCTAATTTCCTCAATTGATTTATCTGATGCAATCAACTCTTCACTTGTTGATGTATCAATGCCGTAATAACAAGGATTTTTAATAGGTGGTGAACTAATGCGGACGTGTACTTCACTCGCCCCTGCATCGCGGAGCATGTTGACAATGCGGCGGCTCGTCGTACCACGCACGATTGAATCATCCACCATGACCACACGCTTTCCTTCTACAATGGCACGTACAGGCGATAGCTTCATCTTCACCCCTTGCTCTCGTAATGATTGAGAAGGCTGGATGAATGTTCTTCCAACATATCGATTTTTAATCAATCCGATTTCATACGGAATACTCATCGCTTCAGCATATCCTATAGCTGCCGAAATACTAGAATCCGGTACACCGATGACTACATCTGCCTCTGCTGGCGCTTCTAATGCTAGCCATCTACCTAAACTTTTACGTGCACTATGAACATTAATTTTATCTACATTACTATCTGGTCTAGCGAAATATACATATTCCATACTACATATCGCTCTTGCCTGAGTGCCAGCATACCGTTCAGTACGAATCCCTTCGTCTGAGATAATGATAAGCTCACCCGGCTCTACTTCTCTCTCGAATTTTGCACCTACTACATCAAAGGCACAAGTCTCAGAAGCTACTACATACGCTTCTCCTAATCTACCAAGTGAAAGTGGACGCATTCCTAGAGGATCAAGGGCAATCATCATTTCACTTTCTGTCATAATCAGAAAAGCAAATGCCCCTTTAACCATAGATAGTGCATTTTTCACGCGATCGTTCAACGGTAAATTGCCACCGCGTTTAATTAAATGAGCCAGCACTTCTGTATCGGACGTTGTTTGAAAAATACTTCCTTGTCCTTCGAGCTGGTGTTTTACAGCGGTCGCATTGACGAGATTTCCGTTATGAGCAAGTGCTAGACTCCCACTTTGCGAGTTAAATAGAAGTGGTTGCACATTCTCATAACCTCCACCACCTGCAGTTGCATACCGAACATGGCCAATGGCAGCTTTCCCGTAAAAATCCTTCATCTCTTCCTGCTTAAACACTTCCGTAACGAGTCCAAGGCCTTTTACCCCGCGCATAACTTCTCCATTTGTTGTCACAATGCCCGCGCCCTCTTGCCCTCTGTGCTGTAAGCTGTGAAGCCCGTAATACGTAATTTGTGCAGCGTCCGGATGTCCCCAGATCCCGAAAATTCCACACTCTTCATTTAAGCCTCTTATTTCAGCAAGCATGGAATAGCTCCTTTCCAAGCTTCTGTTAACAAATTAACAGAAGTGTTGATGACAGAATCTCCACTAACACGCACGACAAACTTCTCATCATTTGTCACGTTCCCAACAAGCACTGCATCTGTTACTAACTGCTCAAATTGTTCTTTCTGCTCTGGCTTTACTGACACCACAAATCGTGATTGTGTCTCACTGAATAAGGCAACCGTTGAACATTCTCCCGAAAGCTCGACATCCACTCCTAATCCAGTTCCGAACACACATTCAGCCATTGCTACACCAAGACCACCTTCTGATACATCGTGCGCAGAAGCAACACTACCTGCACGAATTGCCCCAAGAAGTGAAGACTGACGTTCAGCTTCAAACTCCAAATCTAACCCAGGAGCCTTACCAAAGATACGTCCATATGTTAGCTTCTGTAGTTCACTTCCACCAAATTCAGGCATCGTTTCTCCGATGACGTACACTAAATCTCCCGCCTGCTTAAAGCTTTGTGTTGTAATATGATCAACATCCTCAATTATCCCTACCATTCCTACTGTTGGAGTCGGGTAAATGGCTGTTCCATTCGTCTCATTGTATAAAGACACATTTCCACTAATGACCGGTGCATTCAGCTTCACACAAGCTGCACTCATGCCATCAACTGCTTTTTCTAACTGCCAGAAGATCTCCGGCTTCTCAGGGTTACCGAAATTCAAGCAATCGGTAATGGCAATCGGTTCAGCTCCTGAACATACCACATTACGTGCTGCTTCACTCACCGCTATTTTCCCGCCCACCTCAGGATCAAGATAGATATAGCGAGAGTTACAATCTGTCGTCATTGCTAATGCCTTACGAGTACCGCGTATGCGGACAACAGCTGCATCTGATCCCGGTGAAACAACCGTGTTCGTCCGAACCATATAATCATACTGGTTATACACCCACTCTTTGCTAGCAATGGTTGGCTGAGCTAAAAGCTTCACTAACGTTTCCTGTATATCATCGACTACTGGGATATCATTTTCCATCGCTTGAAACTCACGATAATAAGCCGGTTCACTCGAAGGCTTGTGATACACTGGTGCGTCTTCAGCTAATGCATCAACTGGTACGTTCGCCACCACTTCTCCCAGGTGAACTAAACGAAGCATCTTATCATCTGTTACCACACCAACAGCCACTGCCTCCAGCCCGTATTTCATAACAATATCTTGGATTTCCTGTTCTCTTCCTTTTTCCACAACAATTAACATACGCTCTTGTGACTCGGACAGCATCATTTCATAAGCTGTCATGCCTGCTTCACGCTGTGGTACTAAATCCAAATTCATCTCAATACCTGATCCAGCTTTACTCGCCATTTCAGCAGAAGAGGAAGTTAAGCCAGCCGCCCCCATATCTTGAATGCCAACTAGTGCATCACACTTGACTAATTCCAGACATGCCTCAAGCAAAAGCTTCTCCATAAATGGGTCTCCTACTTGAACAGCCGGACGCTTTTCTTCAGATGCATCCGATAACTCCTCAGAAGCAAACGTCGCACCGTGAATTCCGTCGCGACCTGTTTTCGCCCCAACATACATCACTGTGTTGCCAACACCTGATGCCACACCTTTTTTAATATCCTTATGATCAATTAAACCCACACACATTGCATTTACAAGTGGATTCCCATCATAGGACGGATCAAATTGAATTTCTCCGCCTACTGTTGGAATACCTACACAGTTCCCATAACCAGCAATACCGGCTACCACATTTTCGAACAAGTATTTCATACGAGGAGATGTTAATTCTCCAAAACGTAGTGAATTTAATAATGCAACAGGACGAGCTCCCATTGAGAAAACGTCACGAATAATACCGCCAACTCCTGTCGCTGCCCCTTGGTATGGTTCAATCGCAGACGGGTGGTTATGACTTTCCATTTTGAACACTACAGCCTGCTCATCACCGATGTCTACAATTCCAGCTCCTTCTCCAGGTCCTTGAAGTACACGCTCACCCTTCACCGGAAACTTACGCAAAACAGGCTTTGAGTTTTTATAGCTGCAGTGCTCTGACCACATAACCGAGAACAAGCCTAGTTCTGTGTAATTTGGCAGGCGCCCTAACGTTTTCTCAATGAGAGAAAACTCCTCGCTACTAAGACCCATTTCTTGATAGATTTTCTCATTTTTAATTTGTTCTGATGTTGGTTCAAGCAGTAACGACATAGTTTTCCCTCCATTGCTTTAACATTGATTGAAATAGTTGAAGTCCATCTGCACTTCCTAACAATGAATCTACCGCTCTCTCAGGGTGTGGCATCATGCCAAGGACATTACCCTTTTCATTCACAATCCCCGCGATATTTTCTAAGCTCCCGTTAATATCTTCGTTATAAGTGAACACAATTTGCTTGTTCTCTTTTAATTTAGTTAAAGTTTGCTCATCACAATAGTAGTTTCCTTCTCCATGAGCAACAGGAATTGTGATAACCTCGCCCGCTTCATAACCGGCTGAGAACATCGTATGGTTGTTTTGAACTACTAGCTCCACCTGTTTACAAATAAACTTTAATTCTTTATTTCGGCGCATTGCACCTGGTAATAAACCCGCTTCTAGCAAGATTTGAAATCCATTACACACACCTAAAATTGGTTTACCAAGTTCAGCTGCCTTGACCACTTCACTCATGACATTTGAAAATCTTGCAATCGCTCCAGAACGCAAGTAGTCTCCATATGAAAATCCACCCGGCAAAAGAATCGCATCATAGGAATCTAGTGAAGTTGTGTCATGCCATACATACTCTACCTCTTCACCTAGTTCATCCTTAATCGCGTGAAACATATCAACATCACAATTGGATCCAGGAAACACTACACATGCAAATTTCACTGAGGAACGACCTCCTCTAACTCATACGTAAAGTCTTCAATTACTGTGTTTGCTAAAAGTCGTTCACACATTTCTTTCACCAGCTCATCAATTGGACGTTCACTCTTTTCGATTGTTAACTCAAGAAACTTCCCAATACGTACGTCTTGAACTTCAGTATACGATAAACTATGAAGCGATCCTTTTACTGCTGTTCCCTGTGGGTCTAACACACTCTCGCGTAATGTAACGAAAACCTTTACTTTGTACATGATGATCCCCCTAAACGTTCTAGTATTTGTTCATATGCCTCGGTTAAGCTCCCTAATCCTCTTCTGAATACATCCTTATCAAGCTTCTCATTTGTTTCCTTATCCCATAACCGGCATGTATCTGGTGAGATTTCATCAGCTAGTAGGACTGTGCCGTCATTGGTTATTCCAAACTCTAACTTGAAATCTATTAATCTTATATTTTTCTCATCAAAAAACGGAGTCAGTACTTCATTAATTTCAAGTGCCTTCTGCTTCATTTCATTTACTTGTAAAACAGATGCTAACTGCAGAATTTTAACGTGATCTTCATTGATAAGTGGATCACCCAACTCATCATTTTTGTAATACAGTTCAATAATAGGAGAAGCGAGTGGAATTCCTTCCTCTATGCCTAAGCGCTTTGCTAATGAACCCGCTGCTACATTTCGCACGACGACTTCAATGGGAATAATCGAAACTTGCTTCACAAGCTGCTCTGTTTCCGAAATCCTTCTTACTAAATGAGTATCAATTCCCTTGTCATGAAGCATTTCAAAAAGCAAACAGGAAATGGTGTTATTCAATCTCCCTTTCCCTGAAATCGTCGCCTTCTTTTCACCGTTAAAAGCTGTTGCAGAGTCCTTATACTCAACCCAAACTATACCGTCATCATTTGTTGCATAAATTCGTTTTGCTTTTCCCTCATATAGCAAGCCCAGCTTCTCCATTTTTCTCCCCCTACAATCCTACTTGTTCAAAAATAGTATCTACCCCTGAAAGGTGGTAGCTATAATCAAAGCAATCATCGATTTGTGCAGGTGATAATCTTGATGTAATCTTCTCTTCTCCTAACACAAGCTCCTTAAACGACATTTGCTTTTCCCATGCTTCCATCGCCTTCGGTTGAACGGTGTCATATGCTTCTTCTCTAGACATGCCAGCATCAATTAAAGCTAAAAGCACACGCTGTGAGTAAATTAAGCCAAACGTGCGATCCATATTGCGCTTCATGTTATCTTCAAACACCGTTAGGTTTTTCACGATATTTCCGAAACGATTCAACATGTAGTTCAGTAAAATCGTCGAATCAGGCAAGATAATCCGTTCAGCAGAAGAGTGAGAGATATCACGTTCATGCCATAATGAAACATTTTCATAAGCTGTTACCATGTGACCACGGATAACACGTGCAAGACCTGTCATATTCTCAGACCCAATCGGGTTTCTTTTATGCGGCATGGCAGAAGATCCCTTTTGACCTTTTGCAAAAAATTCTTCCACCTCACGCGTTTCACTCTTTTGTAAGCCGCGTACTTCTGTTGCAAACTTTTCAATCGAAGTTGCGATGAGTGCTATTGTAGATACATAGTGAGCATGACGGTCACGTTGAAGCGTTTGTGTTGAAATTGGTGCTGCTTTTAATCCGAGCTTTTCACATACATACTTCTCAACGAACGGGTTAATGTTGGCATATGTTCCAACTGCACCAGACATTTTACCGAATTCGATTCCATTTGCTGCTGCTTCAAATCGTACTAGATTACGTTTCATTTCCTCATACCAAAGGGCCAGTTTTAAGCCAAATGTTGTCGGTTCAGCATGAACACCGTGCGTGCGTCCCATCATCACTGTGTATTTATGTTCAAGTGCTTTATTTTTTAGAATCTCGATAAAGTTATGTAAATCTTTTCGCAGGATATCATTCGCTTGCTTCAATAGATAAGAAAGGGCCGTATCAACGACATCTGTAGACGTTAATCCATAGTGAACCCACTTTTTCTCTTCACCAAGCGTTTCTGAAACAGCACGGGTAAATGCAACCACGTCATGTCTCGTTTCTTCTTCTATTTCTAAAATACGACTTACGTTAAAGGATGCATTTTGACGAATACGTGCTACATCCTCTTTAGGAATGTCACCAAGCTCAGCCCAAGCCTCACATGCTAATATTTCTACTTCTAGCCATGCATTGTATTTATTCTCATCTGTCCAAATGGACCCCATTTCTTCTCTTGTGTAACGTTCAATCATGATTGTACCTCCGTCTTGTATTCATTCCATATTGGCAATGCATCAATTGTTTCAAGTATTTCTTCTACACTTTGGCCTATAAAGGTAATGTGCCCCATTTTCCGCTTTATCTTCGCTTCTTTCTTTCCATAAAGGTGGAGCTTTCCTGTCTTTAAGAGCTCAATATTATCTAACGTAATGCCTATATGCTCTCCTAATAGATTGACCATTACAACAGGCGAAAGCAGCTTTGTTCCTCCAAGAGGCAGATTGCATATTGCACGTATATGCTGTTCGAATTGAGATGTCTCACATGCTTCAATGGAATAATGTCCCGAGTTATGAGGTCTGGGAGCTAGCTCATTTACGAATATGTCACCATTCACTAAAAACATTTCAACGGCTAACGTTCCAACTAAGTTCAGTCCTTCTGCAATCTCCTTCGCGCATAACATTGCTCTTTCATTTACAGATTGATCTACTCTGGCTGGCACAATTGTTTTATGAAGTATATTTTCCATATGGATATTTTCAGCTAAAGGTAAAAATGTGATTTCTCCTTTCGCACTTCTTGAGACAATGACAGAAAGCTCTTTTTCAAACGGTACAAATCCTTCGACGATACATTTGTCACTTAGTAACAAGTCGTATGCTTTCTCAATATCCCGGTAATTTCGAACCACGACTTGCCCTTTCCCGTCATAGCCGCCCAAACATGTCTTTACAACACATGGCAATCCAATCTGAACAACAGCCTCTTCTAGTTCTGTTTCTGTTTTTACTATTTTATAAGGCGCAACAGGAACTCCTAATCTCGTAATCTCTCTTTTTTCAATTTCACGATCTTGTGTAATTCTTAAAAGCTCCGAGCCTTGAGGCAAATATGTATTCTCCAGTAGCCACACCAATGCTTCATGGTCGATATTTTCAAATTCATATGTAATCACATCACTTACTGAAGCTAGCTTTCGAATTGCATCCATGTCATGATAATGTGCTTTAATTTCAATATCTGCTACTTGGCCGCACGGGCTGTCAGCAGCAGGATCTAATACCGCAATACGATATCCCATTTCCTTCGCCGCAATAGCCATCATTCTGCCTAGCTGACCGCCGCCGATAATTCCAATTACACTTCCCGGTAAAATTGTTTTATACAAGCTGATCACTCATTTCCATTGCTATTTGCTTCATCTGTTCTCGTTTAGTTCCTAATCTTCTTTCAATCTCTTCATTCTCTATACTTAAAATTTGTGCTGCTAAAAGCCCGGCATTTGTTGCCCCAGCTTTCCCTATTGCTACAGTTGCAACCGGAATTCCACCTGGCATTTGAACGATAGAATATAAGGAATCAACACCATTTAACGCCTTTGACTGAATTGGAACGCCAATAACTGGTAATGTTGTTTTCGCAGCGACCATTCCTGGTAGATGGGCTGCTCCTCCCGCTCCCGCAACAATTACCTTCAAGCCCCTGTTTCTTGCAGACTCTGCATATACAAACATTTCATCTGGAGTTCGATGTGCAGAAACCACTTTCTTTTCATATGAAATTTCAAGCTCATCTAATATGTCACACGTTTGTTTCATCGTCTCCCAATCAGAGCTGCTTCCCATAATGACACCAACAACTGGATTCATACTAACTCCTCCTTCACATAAGGGCTGTTTTCGCATAGATTGCTGTACAATTTTAAATGGCCTCATAAGTCAAAAATATCCCTGTACACGAGATTAATACCGACAATGGTTACGAAAAGAGCCCACATAAAAATGCCCGTGCAGAAGTCTCCCTATTAAGAGAAAGCAACTACACGGGCAATTAAAGACAGGTACACCCATCACTTTCCCTCATAGTCCAGCAGTTTACGGTTGCTGGGTAGAAACTTATGGGCCATATTCCCAAGATTATATGAGGCAAACAACGATTACGTATCCATATTTATTCATTCATCTATCATTATGATAACAGTATATGGTAAAGCGCGCAACACTAAATTCGAACGTTTTAAAAATTTATTACATTAATGTTCGTCTTTTATCAACTTTCCTTCAAATACAATCGTTCGTCCACATGGTTCTACATCTTTTACTCCATTTATGACAACCTCTTGAAAGATAGGCTCTTCCATTCGCCTAACGGGTGTGTATCCTTCCTTCTTCATTCGATCTAAACAAGATTCAATTGATTCATGTTCCTCTACGTAAAACTTCATTTTGGCTGGTCTATTAGTCGGCATTTTCTAACTTCCCTTTCCTCACACTTTTTATCCAGAACCCTCCGTGTATGGACTTCGGTTCATATGAAATAATAAATGCACCTGGATCTAGGTCCTTTATCGTCTTATATAATAAAAGCTC
Source organism: Bacillus sp. BGMRC 2118 (assembly GCA_008364785.1). Classification (GTDB taxonomy): domain Bacteria; phylum Bacillota; class Bacilli; order Bacillales; family SA4; genus Bacillus_BS. The sequence goes on from VTTJ01000009.1 coordinate 224,196, forward strand.
ATACTTTCTGGGAGTCAAAATTTGAAGAGACATTCTGTTTCCTTCCAGACCATGCGCTTCCCATGTTGTCACTCCATACCCTTTTTCGCGTAATGATTTTGGCAAATCCTGGTCATATTCCTTCGTAATCACATTCACTGTAATATAACCTAACGCAAGCTTTTCCTCAAGCTTCATTCCTACTAACACACCTATCCCATAACCAACCGCATAGGCAATTAAATTTTCAATCTTATTCAAATTATCTAAGACTAATCCAAGTCCTACTACATAAATGACAACCTCAATCATACTTAAACCTGCCGCTAGGTACCGTTGCCCCTTTAGTGTAAGAATCATTCGAATTGTAAAAAACGAAACGTATACAATATTAATTAATAAAATAATGACAATCATACCTAATCCAGTCGATAGCATCTAATGCCTCCTTTTTTTACTTAACGTTATAGGCACAACCATTTTCCTGCTTCATACACTATTACAAAAACAGAGTATTTTTTAGTAAATGGAGGCGTTACAGTGATGAATAACCCCTACTTAAAAGATTTTTCCAAAATGAAAGATCAATTTAAAGGATTTTTTGGAGATGAATTTTGGGGCAATTTTGATCATCTTCTTCAAAATCAATATACACAACATAACTTATATCAATCAGAAAATGAATTACTTTGTATTATTAACATACCTGGCATCAAAAATATTGAATCCTTAGATGTTTTCGTTCATCAAAACAAAATAGAAGTTGATGGTACAATTAACCTTACCTACAAAGGCTTCAAACTTCTTCATGAGGGAATTATGCACGGCCCTTTTAAACGGGAGATTGATCTGCCCTTTAATGTGCGCAGCGATAAAGTATATGCTCATTATGAGAACGGGCTACTAATCATCCACCTACATCGCCAAATTCCTAACGATCATAATAAAAGCAAAGTTTCTGTAAAAATTCATGAGTAAAGGGCATGCCTAAAAACCTACTACCACTGTAAGTCACCTGTTAAACGAAAAATGACAAGTTATTTCTACTATTATTTGTAATTTCTCGTGTCACATACGTAACTTCCTTTCCTTCTTTACGTCTAAAATAATAAAGGGGGAAATTACGTATGAAGAAACCCGCTATCATTGTAGCATTTTTAACCTTTCTTCTATCACTGACACTCTTCACTCCGAGTCAATCCTTTGCCTGTTCATGTATGGCTCCTGGTACAGTGGAAGAAGAATTTAATAGAGCAAATTCCGTCTTTTCAGGTAAGGTGATTCGAATAGAGGAAAACAGTTCCTCTCCAGACAACCTTACACCAATAAAGGTTGTTTTTGAAGTGAAGAACACGTGGAAAGGGACGCAGGATTCAGAAGTAGCCGTTTATACGGGAACTGATTCAGCAAGTTGCGGATATTCCTTTGTTCAAGGAAAGAAGTATTTGGTCTATGCCAGTGAATCAGATGGACATATGACAACATCTCTATGCTCCATTACAAAGCCTTTAGCAGCCGCAGATGAAGACTTATCGATATTAAAAGATGGTGAAAAACCAACGAACATCACCAAAGTGCCCGAGCAAACAAATTCAGGTGTTACTTGGATCATTCTAGCCTGTTTATTAATAGCTGCGATTAGCTATTCTATTATGAGAGTTATGAAGAAAGAGTAACCTCTACGAAGTTACTCTTTTTATTTTATCTCATTTCGTAACTCTATTCTTCCTTTGACGAAACCATTAAATTGAACGTGTTATTCTCTTTTCAACATATTTTTATATGATCCTCTCATTACTCTCTTTATGTCTCATTAAAAAATAAGCTGTAATCCAAGAAGTGATCGGAATGACAATTGTCACCCCAATTCCCGCACAAAGAATTGTTATCATCTCTGCACTAAATATCTTTGAATTTACCACTTCTCCAATTGAGTACGACAAATCTTTAAACCAGATTAATAACGCTAAGTACCCACCAAAAAAGGCAAAAAACAGTGTGTTTGTACTAGTTCCTAATATATCTCTGCCGATACTTAATCCAGATAGAAATAGTTCCTTACGACTCAAATGTGGATTATGAAAATGAATCTCTCGCATAGGTGATGATATAGCCATTGCTGCATCTGTAATGGCACCTATTGTACTCATGATAATGACAGCAGAAGCAATCTTCACAAAATCTAGTCCAATATAAAAAGAAAACATTCCAAGCTCCTCGACTTCTTCCTCACCAAAGCCCTGTATCATGGCCGTGTTCGTAATAAAAAGGATGAAGATCAGTAAAATAACAGTCGAAACAATCGTTGCGACAAAAGCCGGCTTCGTCTTACTATTCACTTCGTTAATGAAAAACAGATTAATACAACTGATGAATAAACATGCCACGATGGTTAATATAACCGGATCAAGTTTTGGATCATTCATCAAGATGACCGTAATCAGAACTACACCAAAGTTCAAAAATATAGCAACAAATGACCTGACTCCCTTACCTCCTCCAATAAGGGCCATTAACAAAAATAGTATCCCGCCGAGTACTACTAGTACGTTCATTGATTTGCCCTCTTTCTATGTATAAATAATATAGTGGTATAGAGCCCAATAGGTATCGTTAACACAATTCCGATCCCACCTGCTAAAGCTCTTGCCATTTCTAGTGAGAGATTTATGGAAAGGGTATATCCTAATGGAGAAGCATTTTTAAAATAGAGCAACAGAATTGGGATCGAACCACTAACATAAGCAAAAAATAGTATATTGGTCATCGTCCCCATTATATCCCTACCAATTTCCATTCCTGACTGAATAAGGGATTTCACCGATATATGGTTGTTTTTTTCATATAAACTAAAGAGAGAGGAGGACATTGTGATGGCAACATCCATAACAGCTCCCAAAGAACCGATGAATAATCCTGCCATAAATAACATGCGATATGGCCTCGTAATAAATTGCAACTCCTCATAGCGGAGTCCTTTTTCATCTGTGAGTACGATGACAAGATATGTAATCAATAATGAGAGAAATGTTCCTAGCAAAGTTGCGATAATGGCTGCATACGTCTTCTCATTTAATCCATTCACTAATAATAATGAAATAACCGTAAATAAAACTACACTAATACAGCATATCCATATCAGACTTTGATCAGAATTTTGTATATAAATATCTAATGCATATGATAAAAGTATTGCATTTACAAGTAAGCTTATAATAGATAAGAGCCCTTGCCTCTTTCCTACAATAAGCAAAACAAAAATAAATACCCATGCAACCATCATCAAGTACTTATCACGTTTTACATCTAAAATGTTCCCAGTTAGCTTCTCTTTTGAATTATGGATAATCTTAATGAACAACTCATTACCAATACGAAAGTTATTATCAAATGCTTTAGAATGAGAATATTCATTTATCAGATGGATCTCTTTCCCCTTTTCTTCTCCGTTCTTAATTTCTGCGACGATAGACTGTACATACACAAAATCTTCATTTTTATTTGAATCAGTCACTTTCGACTCTTTCACACTATTAATTCTAATGACCTCAGCAATCGTCCGTTCATATAAGAATTGATTATGTTGAACAAAAACCATTGAACCTATAAAACTCATGATCATGAAAATGAAAAATAGTTTACTCTTATTGCTCATTCTTCTATAAAATTTTTTAACCCACCTCAAATTTAGTTCCTCCAGTTACGTAACGTAGATGATTATAGTATAGATGTTTTAAAGATAGAATTAAAACCTTATCCATGATACTGAAATTTTGGACTCTCAATTTCTGATTACACTAGAGTAGAGTGTATACGTCATAAAGTACATTTCAAAAACATAGAGACTCCATCTCAAAATAGAAGGAATTTCTGCAACTTATAGCTAATTAAAAAAGAAATAGATTCACAAAAGGAGACCATATGAGACCTGTATACTTACTTTTAATAGCTTTCACTTTAATTGGTACCTCTGGGTGTACCCAACAAGAACCATTGTCTAAAAAACAATCAACGGAAGCGATAGAATCACCCACTATTACACCAGTGGAGTATTTAGAAAACCACTATTCTCATCTTAATATTGAAGACATAGAGAATTATTCTGATTTAGATTTACTTAAATCTGATATACAAGATTATTCTGTTTTTCTAACTGGAGAATATCATGCCGTTCAGTTAAATTATCCGATTCAAAAAAAGTTATTATGGTATTTAAATCAAGAGGCGGATGTTACTTATTACTTAGCAGAACTTCCTTATTCAATAGGACTTCTTTACAATGAGTATTTGGAAACGGGTAATGAAGAAATCTTAGATTATGTCCAAACAGAAAGCAAGAAAACGGCAAATGGAGTAGTAGAGCAATATGAATTTGTAAAAGATATTTATCAATACAATCAAAATGTTACAAAGGAAAAGCAAATAAGATTTTTAGCAATAGATTCTGATATTAGTATGAATATTGGATTCACAGCTCTATCTCTTCTTATGAAGGGAAAGGAAGCATCAAGTGACCTCCACGAGATATTGTCAAAAATGGACTCTCATATCCAGCCAGGGTTGTTTTTCCGGGAGCAGGCAACACCTGAAGTTCGTAACTATCTTGAGGAATTGATTCAAAGTGTTGAAACTCAAAGGGATGCATATGAAACTATGCTAGGTACAGAGTTTCAAAAGTTTGAATTTATTGTCTATAACATGAAACAAGGAACCGAACTAATTGACGCAAATAACCGCTCTAATGCTGAATTTAATGTAATAAGAGAAGGAGTGTTCAAAAAGAATTTTTCTTATTGGATCGACCAGTTGCCTGAGAATTCGAAATTCTTTGGGGAATGGGGAAGAGAACACATTTATCTATCTGAATTAAAGACTCAGAATTACACAGAACAAATTCCACATCTTGCCCAGATCTTAAATGAAGAGATAGATCAAACGAGAGGCAACGTTTTGTCTATTGGATATGCTTATAATAATAGTGAGACTCTTGATAATCAAAGCGGAGAATCTTATAAATTCAAGGATGATTTATCAAATATAACGATGTTAACCGAGCATGCACAATCAGAGAGTGTAACTTTATTTAAATTAGATAGCCATGATTCACCTTTTCACAAAAACACGTTTTTCCTACAAAATCGATCACTCAAAGAAGGAACAACCCATTACTTTCAATATATAATACTCATTCAAAACTCTAAAGCAGCTGGGCCATATCAATAATAACGTAATAGGGATAATTTATTGGGGATGCGACGGTAATCCTTTTTAAATGCCTTCACAGAAAAGCTAGACGGCCTTGTTTACACAAGACTGCTGACTTCTACAGAGCACTCGTCCTGCACTTAACATGCTACTTCTGCGCTGAGCACAGGACGTGCGCGCCTTTAGCAGAAGTTCCTTAAACTCATCTAATTAATTACTACTTATTATTCAATAAAACAAAAAAAGAGTAACTGATATATCAGCTACTCTTTCTCTCTTTGCTTGGCGACGTCCTACTCTCACAGGGACAAAGTCCCAACTACCATCGGCGCTGAAGAGCTTAACTTCCGTGTTCGGAATGGGAACGGGTGTGACCTCTTCGCCATCATCACCAAACATATGAAGGATTATTCCTTCAAAACTAGATAACGAATGTATTCATGAAAGTTTTACACTTTTTTATATGGTTAAGTCCTCGACCTATTAGTATCTGTCAGCTCCACGTGTCGCCACGCTTCCACCTCAGACCTATC